>JALSOO010000025.1 GCA_026986355.1 Campylobacteraceae bacterium
TTATGTGATAAGCATCCATTGTATCTAAAAAAAAGTTTCTATAACCCTTTTTATAGAGATGAGCTATACGATTAAATATAAACTTTTGATACTCTTTTTTACGCAAATCTGCAATAAGTGAGTTCCATGTTCTATTTTTAGAGATAACCCAAGATTTTTTATATCTATTTTTAGTTTTTCTCCAAGGCTCAATCTCGCCTACACTTACATAAGCTACCATCTTTTTGGGATAACGAATAGCATAGATATTATCTATAGCATCAGCTTCTACTACTACTTTATCATAAAAGTTTATAAATCTATCATCTATATTTTTACTATAAACAAATGCATATCGTTCATCAGCCGATGATAAACTGCTAAAAAATAGTAGTAAAAAGATAACTATTTTATTGTAACATAAAGGTCTCATAATCCAACTCCTGTAAAATTCTATTGAGCGTAGCGATACTTGCTACAAACAAAATCAATAGTGTAACACTATACCCATAACCGTAAAAGTAGGGACCCATCTGAATACTAATCCATGTCAATATAGCATTTATAAAGACAAATAGTAGAGTATATATAAGTGCCTCTTTTTGTCTATCCAGATAGTATAAATAGGCTAAAATAGACATAAATCCTAACTGTAACTGAACCCCAATTACATCTACATAGAAGAGAGGTAGATAGAGTTTTGGTAGAAGTAGAAGTTCAAAGAGCGTCTTTGCACTTAAAAATAGAAAAATATTAAATAGCCCTTGAACAAATAGGGTCTCTTGTATACTCCGTTTTACAGCATCTATCATTCTCTGTTTATGTTGTTTTATCTGTCCCAATGAACCATGATGATTGATAGCTCGATAAAAATCGGCATAGGCTTGAGCAAAATCAACCTCTAATCTAAAAAAGAATATAGCCATACCAGGTATAATAGAGAGATAGGCTAAAAATATAGGAAAATCATACACCATAGAGGCGTGTAATCTATCAATAACCACATACCCAACAACAGGGGTAAACCAAAATATAACTTTATCTATCCATATAGCTATATTGTAGAGTACACCTGACCATGCTAACTTCCAGTAGAATTTACCAAAGTTTCCTTTGAAGATATCAAAACGTATAAAGTTACTATTTCCCTTGTGTACCGATGGGTAGTAGTAGATAATCCCTAAAAAGAGCAAGATAAAGATAATAGAGTTACCAATAATAAATGAGATAAGCAGTCCAACAATAGCATATTCTCGTAAAAATATAGAGCAGATAAAGATACCTATATAGCCTAAGAGGTAAAATATAATTACATGCTTATATAGTTTTAGACTCGCTGCTAATATATTTGCCATCCATACACAAGATAAAACAGTAAACAGCGTTATATAGAGAAGTATAAAGAGATTGCTTTGTGTATTGAAAATAAAAATAGCCAATATAAAAGAGAGTAAAAAAGCGATAACAATAGTTACAATTAACATTCCTATGAAATTTGGAAGAACCAAATAGTAACGTTTTTCATACATTCTATCTGCAATAAAACGTGTAAATGGTAATTGAAAAAAACCTGTATATACCGAACTAATAGCTAAGGCAGAGACATAGGTAACCGATGCTTTCAACATAACATTTTGAGAATCTACTGTATGAAAGAGATAGATATTGCTTAGACCAATCCCCAATATAATAACCATAGAGATAACCCAAGGTCCAGAGGAGAGTATCGCTGAATACCCAAATGTCTTTAATACGGATGTTAAGGATTTCTCTTTTAATATCTGTTTGAGTTCAAAGCCTATTCCTGCCATCTGCTACTCTCCAATCTTTTTAAAGATATCTTTGTATACCTCTCGATAGTTATCTATAAATATATCTTGTGTATAAAATCTATTGACACGTTCTAATGCTACTTTTTGAGCTTTATACCATCTATCTTCATTAGTTAAGAGTTCAATATAGGCAGATGATAACTGCTCTACATTTGCAATCTGACATATAACTCCTGCTTTTCCAAGCTCTCTATCTCCCTCTTGCTCTCCACCATAGATTAGCTCTTTGCATGAACCTACATCTGTACTGACACAGGGTACACCTGCTGCAAATCCCTCCAAGATAACCAAAGGCATACCCTCACTAATAGAGGTTAAAGTTTGTAGTCCAGATTTAGGTAAAATATCTGCAATATTTTGAAATCCTAGAAATTTTATATTATCTTTGACATCTAATATATCTATTAAATCTCTACACTCTTCAGCATAGGCTATCTCTTCATCATCTGGCCCTACTACCCACGCTTCTACATCAGGTATGACATTTGCTGTTACACGAATGGCACGGATAAATGTTTTTATATCTTTGATGGAGACTACTCTACCAATAAGAGTAATAACTTTTGGAACACCTGTTGGTCTGTTTTTGAGTGTTGCACCTAGACGTTTAATATCCACACCATTTGGTATAACTCTACATAGTTCAGCTTTTGCTCCATAGGCTATCTGTGTCTCTTTGGCTACAGAAAAGAGAGATAGAATAGGATTGGCTTTGCTATAGGTCATCTTGCCTATCCCCTCAAAAAAGTTAACCCACATCTTTTGTATATAGTTATCTTCAGCAGACTCTCTAAATAAATCCAATTTTTTATATAGATTAAATGAGCTAGAGATTAAATCTATCTTTCTCTCTTTGGTATAGATACCATGCTCTGTCAAGATAAAAGGTTTGCCCGTATCATTAGCAATTAATGCTGATAAAAATCCTGAATATCCTGTAGATGGAGAGTGGATAATTTTGCCTTTGTCCAAAACAAAATTTGCTAATTTAACCACTTTCCAAATAGGTATATGTATACTTCTAACTGACCAAAAATAGTCCAAAAAAGAGATTTCAGGGCAGTTTTCTTGATTTTTATTTGATATAAAATACCATGACTCTCTACTATATAAAAATGTAGCTTCATCAACTCTATCTCTATAAAAATCTATCTTTTTAAGCTCTTTTGGAAAACTATCTTGCTCTTTTTTCTCTTTAAACCAGTGGTAAAGCTCCTCTATCTTTTTAAAATCTTCAATATCTCCATCTCTAGCTCTAATAGGCTCTTTCTCATCATCATCAAACATAAAAAGCTCAACCATAAAGAGTAGATTATCTGGAAACTCAAAAAGAGGTTTAGCAGAGTAGTCCTTTTGGCGACTCCCTAAAAATACAATACCAAAACTATATTCAGGAAGCCCAGTAATAAGCTGTGCTATCCAAGATGATACTCCTCCTCTAACGTAGGGGTATGTCCCCTCACAAGGGATTAATATATCAACCTCGCCCTTATCTAAAACAACTCTCATCTCTCTCTCCATACATTAATTAATGGTTTCAATCGTAAATCAATATCAAACTCATCAGCCAAAATATATTTTGAAACCTCGTTATATCTACCTTGACTGTACTTAATCTCTGCAAAAAAGGTATAGAGAGACTTTTTGGGAACACCAAGCTCAACAGCTTTGCTAAAAGAGTCATGAGCCTGTTCATATCGTCTATTAAATAGAGATATTTTTCCCAATAGTATAAAAGCAGATGGATTAGAATCTATCTTTTTTAAGATATTCTCTATTTTATCTGTATAGAAACCTACCAATTGGGCATTAGCAACACCATGATAGATAAATTGCCAATATGTCTGTGCTAACTCAAAAGAGTATTTATCTTTTCTATTATCGTTATGGCTAATGCTCTCTTGTAACTCTTTAATCTGTTGATTTAATCGTTTCTCAAAAGTAGATACTAAAGCAAAAGCATAAAGGCGAACCTCATCGGAGCTATCAGATAAAAAGTGTTGAATCTTACCAATATTACCTTGTGCATTACTATCATAGAGTATTTTAAGTGATTTTATCTTCTCATCGCTAGATATATCATCTTCAAATTTAGAGTCTAAAGCCAAGATACCCTCATGAAATTTACTCTCAACAAAAGGAAAGTGCGTTACCTGCTCTTCAAAATAGACCGTCTCATAAGATGGACGACTAATACGGTGTGTAGCCCAAGCAAAACCAAATAGAATCATAATTATAGTTAAAACTATACCTATAAAGAGAAGTCCTATATTGATAACGGCAAAAAATATAAAAATCTCAAATCTATGTTGTTTATACTTTTTAGGTATAAAAATGACCAAAAGTAGAGAGATAACTACCCAAAAAGCTATCTCAATAGAGACAAATAGAGATAGAGACTCTATGGAGTTAGTATCGTCTAAAAGAGATAAAACTTTATTAAAATCGAATCCATCAAACACAAGAGTACTCCTCTAATAGAGAGTCAAAGTTTTTTACTGATATATGTTTAGTAGTTAGTTGTGCTGACTCTTTTTTGGATAGGGTTGTATTGATACTCTCTTCTAACTCTTCTACTCTTGAAACTATTTCTATTTTACTTAGTTCACTCTCTAAATTTTTTGATTTTTGATATATACTAGGAAGAGATACAAATGGAAATAGGATAAGATGTATAAACTTCTCCCCACAACGTAGAGAGATATATCTATCTAATATAGATAACTCTTCACTTAGATAGAGTATCTCATTAATCTCTCCACTTACTACCTCATTTTTAGTAAAAATTGCATAGATTCGGCTATCTATACCAAAACCATTTAAAAGATTTCTCAGACGAAGTACCTCTAATTTAAAATCAACTATATCTTGTCTCTCATGGTTTTCATATGTTGATGAGGTAGAGATTTCCTTTTGTGTAGACTCTATCCTCTCTAGTGATGCTCTCTTTTTGTACTCTGTCCATATATAGGTAAAGACAACATTTATTTTTAGAAGAGTATCTTCATTATAAAACAGAAAAGGAATATCTTTTACAATTAAAATAGCTACAATCTTGTTTCGTTTATCCAAAAAAGGTACAGCATAGATATAGGCTGTTTGATTTTTCTCTTCTAAATCCTTGAGAAAAACAGCTCTCTTTTTAGATAGAGTCTCTTGAATCAGTTTATCATTTTTATCGACATTAATATCTATATCTCCTATTGATGAAAAACATTTTCCCAAAGAGTTATTTTTGACCCTATAAATCATGGCAGAGTTAACAGCAAAAAACTTTTTTAGGACTTTTAGACTATTTTTAGCACTCAATTCTGGGGTATTATGTTCACAACTCTCCAATACTTCAGATATAACAAAACGAAAAGAGGCAGGTTGAGTAATATAGATAGACTCCAATTTATCATGTGATATTTTTAATGTAAAAAAAGCAGATGTTAACTCTTTTAATCGTAGTTGTAAATATCTAGTTTGAATTTTTGATTTATCCAATTCATTATGAAGATTAGAGAAAAATAGTCCAAATAGAAATACAAAAGCTAAGTTTTCAAGAAGTACTTTGATATAGATAGGGTCTTGTATATAGAGAAATGTTGTAAGTCCTGCAAATGTTACCCACATAACTAACCCCATAGCTAATCCATAAAAGAGAGTAACAATAGCTAACCATAAGATAAGAAACGAGAAGTCATAGTGTATAAGTAGGGCATCTTCTCTATCAAAATAGTATCCAACCCCAACAATGGCAATAGCAAAAAGAACTACTTCAATAGCATGAAGCAGTGGAGAGCGTTTTTTGAGTGTCATAGAGTTAGTTTACAAACTTAGGTATAAGTTTTTGAGCAATCTCTTGTGCCTCAACTCCTATAGATTTATGTCCCCAAGCACTAGATGCACCAACACCATTAAAGATAACTCTATCACTCTCTAAATCTATAATAGTGATACCAAACGAAACAACAGGTTCGCCATCAATCCCAGTCTTGTAACGCCACTCTTGAACATCTCCTGTTATAAGATAGTTTGCTCCCTTCGATTTAGCCTCTAATTTTTTGGAGTTCAAAAACGATTTTTTACTCTTAACGGACTCCATCTCTTGTGAACCACCAATCAAAGAGGTTATATCAATACTATTTTTAGATAAAACCGATTCTACAATAGTAGATGCCCTTAACCCTGCCATAGGTGTCTCTGTATAGTTCCAAAAGGAGGATATAGCATATCTTTTCTTTAGAGGAAGTTCTACATTTTTTTTATTTATAAGAGTAGAACAACCTACTATAATAAATGAGAGAAAAATTAATAGTAATATTTTGTATTTTGCCATATTTAGTCCTATATAGTTATAGAGTTATTCTATAATATTAATCTTATATTTTAAGGGTAGGGGGATAGAAATAGAAGTATTGGATATTAAATGTTACCAACAGTTCTATTTTTGAGAAAATGTAAAAGGCAGTTTTTGACATGCCTTAGGTCTAAATATTAAAGAGAGAAAGGAACAGTCAAGTAAGCTTGAATTGTATTTCCATCTATAGTATTATCATCACTTTTTGTATTGATTAATGCTACGGTTGCATCAACTGGACCAACTTTTTTAGTTGCTGTTAATGTAATCTCATCCATCTCTAGCATATTGTTATTGTTATTTTTAACAGTTGTATACTGTGCTGTATAGTCTCCCATAGTTGCTGAAACCATTGCAGTTTTTGCACCAGCTTGACCTACAAAACCATAGTTCCACCATGCTTCGGTATAGAGTTTAGATTGACCATTATGTGCTCCACCTGTTGCTGTGTTACCCATATATACTAAACCTTTATCATCTACTTTAGAGTAAGCAGCAGCTAAATCAACACCTGAAACATTGTATCCAACTTTAGCAGCAATAGCTTTAGTATCATCTTTACCATCAACTACACCTTTTGGAGAGATTTTAGAGTATTGAAGACCAACAGAAAGCTCTTTTGTAGGAGCTACATCAGCTTGAAGCCAAATAGCATCTGCTTCATTTTTGACATTGTAGTACCATGCTTGTGCTGTGGTCATTGGAATTAGCTTAGTTACTACAGCTGCTGCATATGCACCTTTATTGTTTGCTAATGCTGTTTCTTGTCCTGCATTTAAAGCACCATAAGCAGATTGCCCACCATCTAGTCTGTCGTAACTATTGTGACCATTTCCACGACCAACCCATGCACCAACTAATGTTGTTTTTTCAATATGATTATCTAATGCAACTACAGCATCAAAAGTATTTTTTGCAACATTCCAAGTTTCAGTAAATGCAAGTGGTGTATCTAAAGATTGACGACCAACAACTAAAGTTGTTTTATCTACAGGTTTTAGAGCAATATTTGCAGTATCAATCCATACTGAATCTTTTACTACTTTTGGATGAGAAATCCATGTCCCACTTACTAGCTCATTTTCTAAACCAAGTGTAGAGATACCAGTGATACCAACATTAGCTGTGACACCTTTTGTAACATCTTTTGTAATGTTAACATTTACAGATGAGTCTCCATATGCACCATTTTTATTAAAAAGGTCTGCATTACCTACATCACCTGTTCCATAAAATAGTTTAGCATCCCCAGAGATTTTAGCATCACCTGCCATTGCTGTTGTTACTGCAATCGCAGCGATTAAACTTAATTTTGTAAATTTCATATTTACTCCTTTTGTAATTTATTCACAAATTAAGTATACCTAAAAAAATATAAAAATCAATAAAAACGATAAAAATTTTAAAAAATTTTTTATTGTGCTACATCATATAATCTTATTAAATTAATAAAATATATTATTAACTATCTATTTTAGATGTTTTTTCTTTAATTCTATTATTAACTATTTTTTCTAATATAGGTTTTTCTAACTCTCCTGCTATCTCCACCTCTTTTTGTTTAATTCCCTCTGGAACAGCATCACTATATATATTTACAGCACACTGTTTAAAGTTAGGTTCAAATGATTTTGGGTCAAACTCTGGAATTGTTAGATTGTTTATCAGCTGTTCGCTAAAGTGAAACGGTACAAAACAGTCTCCTTCTCGTACTACTTCAGTTACTTTTACGATTAAATCTTCAACACTTCCTCTACTTGAACCTATTTTTATTCTATCTCCACTCTTTACATTTAACTTTTTGGCATCTTTTGGGTTTAGCTCTACCCATGCTTCAGGAGCTAAGTCATTTAAGAGTCCAATAGTTTTGGTTTTTGTTCGTGTATGCCACTGCTCTACTGTTCTACCTGTATTTAAAGTAAGAGGAAAGTCTGGATTACAAGATTCACTTAGAGGTTTCCAATCAACAGGTAGAAGTTTTGCTTTCCCATCATCAGTAGGACACTTAAATCCCTCTGTATATAGGCGTTTTTTACCCTCTGGATAGCTCTCATTACATGGCCACTGTATTCCTCCAAGTCTCTCTATCTTCTCATAGCTCATTGCACTATAATCACAAAGTTGCCCTGCACTTACACGCTTTATCTCTTCAAAAATATCACGGCTTGTTTTAAAGTTCTTAAATAGAAGTTCATATTTACCCTCAAAATATTTAGAGAATTCAATAACAATATTTGCATCACTCATTGTTTTTCCCAATGGTTCAACAGCTTTTTTGGCATAGTTACATCTACGCTCTGAATTGGTATATGTTCCCTCTTTTTCACTCCATGTAGCTGCAGAGAAGATAACATCAGCTATCTCTGCAGTTTCGCTCATAAAGGCATCTTGTACTACCAAAATATCTAGTTTTTTCAAAGCTCGTCTTAGCTTGTTTTGGTCTGGAAAACTTACCAATGGATTAGTTGCTGTTACCCAAAGAGCTTTTATCTCTCCTCTATCTATCGCATCAATAATCTCTGGATAGGCATAACCTCTTTTGGTAGGAATAAGCTCGGTAGGTACATTGATAATATCTGCAAATATAGCTCTATCAGTATCAGAGTAGTAGTTTCTATACCCTGGAATAGAACTTGTAAATCCAAACTCACGCGTTCCCATAGCATTACATTGACCTGTAATAGAGAATGGACTAGCACCCTTTTTCCCTACATTTCCAGTAATTAGTGCCAAGTTACAGATAGCCGATACGGTATCTGTACCTATTGAACTCTGATTAACTCCCATGGTCCATGCACTCATTGCTCTATCGGCTGTGGCATAGACTTTTGCTAGATTATATAGCTCTTTTACCTCTATACCTGTAATATGTGCTACCTCTTGTGGTGGGTAGTTTGCCATTATGTTTTTTCTAAACTCTCTGTATCCTGAAGTTCTCTCTTTGATAAACTTCTCATCTTCCCAACCCTGCTCAAAGATAATATAACACAAACCATTAATAAGAGCCAAATCACTTCGTGGAGCAAGTGGTACAAATATATCTGCCATATTTGCTGTTTTAGAGTGTCGTGGGTCAACCACAATAATGGTTGGTTTCTTTCCTGTTATTTTCTTATTTTTGGCGATATGAAGCTTTAGAATTGGGTGGTTATCAGCAATATTTGCACCTATAAGCATAATCACATCTGCATAAGAGAAATCCTCATAACTAGCAGGTGGTCCATCACTACCAAATGTCTGTTTATATCCCATAACAGCCGATGCCATACATAGCGTTGTATTTCCATCATAGTTATTTGTCTCTAAACCTAACTGAACAAACTTACCTAAAGTATAAAAATCTTCTGTCAAAAATTGACCAGTAGAGATACAAGCAACTGCTCCTTTTCCATGTTCTGCTTGGATAGCTTTAAATTTATCTGAAACAGTTTTAAATGCTTCATGCCACTCAACAGCTTTAAACTCTCCATCTTTACGAATCATAGG
The DNA here is from genome assembly GCA_026986355.1 of Campylobacteraceae bacterium. Taxonomy (GTDB): domain Bacteria; phylum Campylobacterota; class Campylobacteria; order Campylobacterales; family Sulfurovaceae; genus UBA1140. The sequence continues at coordinate 9,643 of JALSOO010000025.1, forward strand.
AGTTGTTACACGATTATTTGAGTCCACCATCTCATGCTCTGTCAACCCTTTAGGACATAGCGTACCCTTGCTTACAGGGTGTGCAGGGTCGCCTTTGGTATATACGGGTCTCCCATCTTTTACACCAATATAGAGTCCACAACCCACACCACAATAACCACAAGTACTTCTAACCCACTCATCTGGAGTCTTAAATTTAGAGATTTTACCAAATTTAGCATCATCTACTTTTTTGTACTTATCTACTTTTATATCTACACCAAGAAAGTTCTTAATCTTACCTAACATCGTCTACCCCTTTGAGTATAATTGAGCTATTTTAGTATAAAATTATAAATTTTATATAACTTTAGTTGTATGATTTTTATCCAATTATTATCTTAAACAATAGCAGGAATCTCTAATATAGTAGCACTTTCTTTAAAATGAATATTGATATGGTTCTTTAGAGCAAGAAGTTCTATCTCCTTATCTTCACTTTTTTCTCGTATATTACTTTGAATTTTTAGTACAATAATATGAAAACGTTTATCTTTGACAACGACACGCTCTCCAAGTTTAATTTTCATACTGATTTCTATATGAGTAGTCTTTATAAATTGAGAAAAAATTTTTCGTAAAAGCATAGAAAAGTTATTTTGATGAATTTGTAATGGAGGAATATCATAATCTGTCAAGAGCTTTATTTTACCCTTGTAGTTAATATCAAAAAGTTCAATATTTGCTTGAAGAAGTAGATTTAAATTTGTCAATATATATCCATTAAGGAGTGAGCTGTCATCTACTTTTGCCATGGGCTTATTATATAGATGTAGTCCTATAAAATCTTCATTTTCATAGAGTACATTTATACCATAAAATTCAAAAGAGCCAAAAGATAAATCAAAAACAGTTTTTTTGTAGCCAAAATTTTGAGGTGCATGAGATAGAGTAATCTCAAATAACTCCTTAGTATTACATGACCCCATCAATATTTCAGCAGAGGTATTGAGATATTTTAATTTTCCTGTATTTGAAAATATTACAAAAGGATTGGAGTCATTTTCAATAAAAAATTTAAAATTAATCGAGCTCATGTTCTTGTATCTTCTTTCGTAAGGTATTTCTATTTAATCCTAAAATAGAGGATAGTTTGAGTTGAGATTTATACTTTTTTAGACCTGCTTGAATTAGAGGACGCTCAAATAGACCAAGATTCTCTCTATAAGCATTATTTCCATCAATATGTTCATATAGATATTCAAAGAGTATCTCTTCTATCTCATCACTACTAAGCGTTTTGGTTATAAGCTTCTTGTAGATAGAGGCTTTTAGGGATTTAATATTATTAGATAAGTCCAAGAGATTACTATCTAAGTCGATAGGATAGTCCAACATCAACTCTTTTTGAATCTTATCTTGAAAATATTCGATTAGTAGCTCTAAATCTTCTCTCTCTTTAAGAGATGGCATATGGTAGATAAAAGCAAATTTTTTTTCAATTTTTTTACTATTTTCTATACGATTTGCAATCGCAATAATACGTCTATTTTCAAAATCTATATCTTCAAAGTTTGTTAGCTTTTCAAAATTATAGATAATAATCTCATCATGCTTCTCTAATGCAAAAAGAAGCTCTTCTTTGTTAGAGGCATCTACTTCAATAGTATTTGGAAATAACATCTTAACCAAACTCTTTTTCCCTGTATACCTCTCTCCTATAAGTAGAGAAGAGACAAACAGAGAACGTGTTAGGGTAAACCCTTTAACAATATTATTAATTTTTGGAGAATTGCTTAAAAAATATACAGGTTTCATGTTTTGATTATAGTCAAAATTGGTTAAAAAAGAGAAAGTTAAGTTTAGGGTGTGGGTATTTTTACCCACTATGGAGAGAAAGTAGCAGTTATTTATTTATAATAGAATGATTAAGTTCAGCTAAGAGCTTATCTTCTCTAAAGTTAATAAAACATATTTTTCTAATAATATCTTTTAAAGAAGATAGCTCTCTATAAATAGTCTCCCGTAATATATCTGAAACAGATTGCTCATGAGATAACTCTACCGAAAATAGTAAATCATCAGTCAGATAAAAGTAGAGTTTATTTTCATCTCGTATAACATTTAGATTCTCTCTTCTATCCATATTATTAATTCGTGATATATAGAAAAATATCACTCCTATAAGAAATATTAATAGAGAAAATATTATATTATTCAGTAGTCCATAGATAATAAGAGTTAGCATAGTAGTTATAAACAGTATAGTAAATGAATTAAATTTCATGATAAATCCTTTTTTATTTTAATCCATTCTAACCCTATATCGTGTAAAAATTGAAGATATTAATTTTTTTTTAATTTAGCTACTATTTTTATCGCAATCATTGCAATGATAACCTCTACTAGACTTGCCAAGATTACAGCATAATAATCAAACTCTTTAATACTACTTTTTTCATGTCCTATGGTAGCAACAGCAATCATCAAGGTTAGAGGCATAGAGAGTGATAACGCTGTTAGCAGAGAGTTATTTTTACCAAAAAGAGAGAGTAGAGTATAGGAAGATAATATACGAATAGTAAACATGATAAATAGTAAAATAGCTGTTGTCTCCAAAACCTCTGGGATTAATATATTTTCCAAATCAAATGAGGCTCCAACATGAATAAAAAATATAGGTACTAAAAATCCAAAACCAAAAGAGGAGATTTCCTCTTCTAGTCTTTTTTTATAATGAAAAAAAGTTGAGATAAAAAGTCCTGCTATAAATGCTCCAAATGCTAACTCTAGGTGTAGTTGTTTCATAATGGCAATCATAATAAAAAAAATACCTATTGCGAGTCTTAAATCTTGATATTGTGTATCTTGTGATGGCATTAGTACACTTTTTAGTTCTGGATACCACCAAAAAAGTATCCTAAGTAGTATATAAAGTAGTAAAATCACTCCTAAAAATACAAATAATAGAGAAATTTTATAGATAAGCTCTTCTGTGGAACTTAATGAATTTGATGCTTCTGAAATAGTTAATGCTGTAATACTAACAACCTCTCCAATTGTTCCAACTAAAAAAGATATTTTAATCCATTCTGCCTCTTTTCCGTACTCTTTAGATATAGTTGCCAAAAGTCCTATAGATATAAGTGGTAAAATAACAATTATCATCATATCAAAATTAAATATTAGACCAAAAATAGTTGCTAATATCCATAAAATAATAATAAAATAGAGTGATTTGGTAATATATATATTTGGCATTCGCAGGATAGATTTAAGATTTACCTCTAATCCTGCTAAAAACATTAAGTATAAAAAACCTACTTCTGCTAGTAGATTAAAATTACTTTCTGAAGCGTATATAACCCCTGAAGAAGCCAATATTGAACCGATAATAATCTCTATCGGTGCAGTTGGTAGGTGTAAGAACTTAGATATATGGGGAGATAGTACAAGAACCAGTGAAAGAGTTATGATATATATAACAGGATTAGGCATGACACGATGTAGCTACTTTATAACCTAATCTATCTAACATCTCTCTATCTTTTGTAGGTGCATCACCCACTGTGGTTAGGTAATTTCCTATAACCATAGAGTTTGCTCCTGCTTCAAACATTAACTCTTCATGCCCATCAAATAGAAGTTCACGACCACCAGCAACCATTAATAATCTATCTTCTCCTAATAGTTTTCGTGCTTTTCGTACAATCTCCACAGCCTCTTCTCTGGAGATATTTCTACTCTTAATAGGAAGTGCCTCATTTGGATGATAAAAGTTTAACGGTGTAGATTCAGGTTGAAGTGAAGCTATGGAATCTAGTAATGAGTCTCTATCTTCTGGCTCTTCTCCCATTCCAAATATTCCACCTGTACAGAGCTGTAACCCTACTGATTTGACATTTTGACACGTCTCATAACGTTCTGACCATGAGTGGGTAGTACATATGGTTTTATAGTAGTTCTCTGATGTCTCTAAGTTATGATTATAACTATCTATACCATGCTCCTTCAAAAAACGAAGCTGTTCAAGTGAAGCTGTTCCATTACAAGCAATAAGGTTTAAATCCTTTACCTCATTTTTTATCGCTTCTGCTGTACGAGCAACAAAATCCACTTTTTTATCGGTTAATCCCTTACCTGCTGTAACTAAACAGTACCCTAAAGCACCGTTTGATTTGGCTTGTTTAGCCTCTTGAACAATAGTCTCAATAGACTTATAATTATATCGTTCTATATCAGCATGATAGCGAACACTCTGTGTACAAAATTTACAATCTTCTAGGCAAGTACCAGACAAAATATTATTGATGGCACATAAAAATATCTCTTTTTTCATACTCTTATTATAATATAGTTAACTAAATATTGGTATAATTTATGAAATCTTAGCGTAAAACCACCTCTTTCAAAAGGTGGATATAAGCTACATTCGCAAAGCGAATATTAATCAGGTGTTTTTTGTTGTTCATTGTTATTGACATAGTAGCGTTAATTAGGTAAAATATCAATAGCACACCATATTAAAAAGGAGAAGAGATGCTAAAAGCTCAAAAAGTTCGACTCTACCCAAACAAAGAACAGCAAAAAATCATCTCTTCTCAAATTGGTGGAGTAAGATATGTCTATAATCGTGCCTTAGCTTTACGAAAATTTGCTTATAGTAAATTTGGTTTAAAAATAGGAAAGTTTGCACTAATCAATCATATCACAAAACTAAAAAAGCGTGAAAAAACCTCTTGGCTAAAAGAGATTGACTCACAAGCTATTCAGCAGTCCATAGGAAATATGGACAGAGCATACCAACACTTTTTCAAAGGTGGAGGCTATCCAAAGTTCAAATCACGACACCATTCAAAACAAAGCTATCAATACCCACAAAGGGTTAAAATTGAGGGCAATAACCTGTTTTTACCTAAAGTTGGTTGGGTGAAGTGTAAAGGATTAAGAAAAGAGTTTGTGGGCAAAATTAAAACTGTTACCGTTTCGTATGAAGCCTATCAATATCACGCTAGTATTTTAGTCGATATTAAAGAAAAAGAGAGAGTGAGTAGTCACAATTCCAAAGCAGTTGGAATTGATGTAGGTGTGAGCCTTGTGGTGGCTGATAGTAACGGCAGAAAAGTTAAACCTCTTGATTTAGTTAAAGAACTCTCTAAACTAAGAACAAAAGCTCAACAACTCTCACGAAAGAAAAAAGGCTCAAAGAATAGAGCCAAAGCTAAAATGAGATTAGCCAAAATCAATCTTAAAATAGCCAATAAAAGAAAAGATTTTTTACATAAACTTTCAAAACAATACAGCGAAAACCAAACTGTTGTTGTGGAAGATTTAAAAATTAAGAATATGACCAAAGCCACAAAAGGAACAGTTGAGAAGCCCTCAAAAAATGCAAGTGCAAAAAGAGCTCTTAACCGTGTCATCACTCAACAAAGCTGGGGATTGTTCTTTGAATTGCTTGAATACAAGTTAAGGGGGAGAGGTGGGCAACTCATCAAGGTTGACCCTAAATTCACTTCTCAAACTTGTAATGAGTGTGGTCATATCTCAAAAGAGAATAGAAAATCACAAGATAAGTTTGTATGTACTTCTTGTGGGCATTCTGCCAATGCAGATATAAATGCCAGTAAAAACATACTTGCCCGTGGGATACACGGCAACAATGCTTCACTTAAAATAGCTGTTTAGGCTATGGATGAAGAATCCACCTCATTCATGGGGTAGAGTATCAAGAAATAAATGAAGGTAATATATGTATTTTAAAATAATAGACTTCTCAAAATTCTCAAGTATAAAAGTTGGTATACCTATTGAGGTACTTATGATAGAGAGAGATGATACAATTCCAAAAGATAGAGTTATTATCGGTCATGCCAATAATTTATTGATTTCAGATACTCCACCACCTCTAATGATGCTATCTAAAGAGTTCTCTTTTATTGAACTAGAAGATACTATATTGACAGTGGGTTGTGCTACACCTACTGGTAAGCTTCTCTCCTTTGCCAAGAAAAATGATTTAGCAGGATTTGAATTTATCTCCAAACTACCTGGTTCAATGGGTGGTATGATTGCTATGAATGCAGGAGTTAAATCGTATGAGATTTTTAATATTGTTGAATCTATCAAGATAGATGGCATATGGAGAGCAAAAGATGAGATAGAGCATGGCTACCGTTTTGCTAACTTAAATGGTATAGCCACAGAGTTACGCTTTAGGATAGAGAGAGGTTTTAGCTCAAAACTGCTACAAGAACTTATATCTCTACGTTCTAATCAACCTAAAATAGCCTCTGCTGGTTCTACCTTTAAAAATCCAAAAGATGATTTTGCAGGACGATTAATTCAAGAAGTTGGACTAAAAGGTTTCTCAAGAGGAGCGATGCAGTGGAGCGATATTCATGCAAATTTTTTAGTTAACCGTGGTGGAGGTACATTTAAAGAGGCAAAATATCTTATAGATTTAGCAAAAGAGAAAGTTTTAGATAAATTTGGAATAGAGTTGGAGTTGGAGATTGAAATATTATAAGTTGTAGTTGAGGAGTAATAACTCCTCATATAACAGATATTATATCTACGCTAAAAGTGCAGATTTTGAAGCTTCGGCACATTTTGTAAATGCTTCGGGAGCATTCATAGCCATATCAGCTAAGATTTTTCTATCAAGTTCAATATTAGCAACTTTAAGACCATGCATAAATGTTGAGTAGTTCATACCATTTAATCTAGCAGCAGCATTGATTCTAACAATCCAAAGTCTTCTAAAGTCTCTTTTTTTCTGTCTTCTGTCTCTATAAGCATATACTAATGAACGTTCTAATTGCTCTTTTGCTTTTCTAAAGTGTTTTCTTCTACCACTGTAGAAACCTCTAGCTTGTTTTAATAGTCTCTTATGTCTACGGCTTCTTACCGTACCTGTTTTTACTCTCATAGTTATCCTTTACCTAATTACTATTTTTTAGCATTGGTGTCATTTTTTTAATCTAAAATGAACTTGTCCTAATCTTATTAGGAGTTATTGCTTTGTTTGTTTCATGAAAAAACTAAAATTAGTTAATCATCTCTTTAATGTTTTTAGCATCAGCACCTGATATATATTTAGCACTTCTATTTGCTCTGTGATGTGCACCATCAACTTTTGTCAAAATGTGAGAACGAAACGCTGTTCCTCTTTTGATTTTACCAGATTTTTTAACTTTAAAACGCTTTACAGCACCTTTAACGCTTTTCATTTTTGGCATATGAATCCTTTCGTGTATATTGCTCATAGAGAATGAGGTCGCGTATTATAGCGAAATTTTATAAAATCTACTCGGCTACTCTAATTGTCTCAACAGCTTTAGAGATTGAGATATTCTCTCCAGAGTGAGATTTCATAATAACATGTTCTATTTTTTTTCTCTCTCCTACTTGAATAGGAACAGCAAATGCTCGTAGTTTAGAACCGACACCTTTATCTATTTTTGTTAATAATCTGATATAGTAGAGTCCATCTTTTTTTGCAGATACTTGCATATTTATAGGATATTTTTTCTGTTTAGGGCTAAGCTCAAATGTTAACTTTTTTTCTATAGATGAAATAGGAGTTAATCTATTATCAACATTTACTTTTGCACTCATTGTTCCTTGTCGAACTGTTGTTGTTAAAGTGATGTTTACATCATAAACTCTACTACTCTCATTATTATCATGACTTTTGCTAATATAGCTCATATCAATAGGTGCACCTGGTTTTGCATAGTGACCGATGGTTGTACCTGTTAGAGACTCTGCATTGAGTCCCATTAAAATCAAAATTGGTGTTAGTGCTAATGTTTTTAATTTCATAATTTTTCCTTTTTTAATTAATTTCTATATTCTACTATAATTTTATCTCTTTTCTTATCAAAAAGAGTGGAGCAAAGAGTACAAATAATATTATTATAATAGATAAGGGAGTGTTTTTAGGTAGACCAAGACCAACTGTAGATGTCATCTGCTCTCCATTAGTATCACTATTATTGTTTGAGTTATTATCTGTAGTAGTAGTATTATTATTATTGTTGTTGTTATTATCAGTAGAGTTATCCACAACTGTTGAAACTTGCCCTACAGATACGTTATAACATGCTTTGTCAATATTATTAGAATCATATATATCTAATAGATATTCTCCTGAATCTAAGGCTAAACTAGCTTTTTCAATACCTTTTTTACCATTCTCATTTGTTGATATATTTTCAAAAGGAGAAGTTTTAAAGAGTTGAAACTCTGGGTCTGAACTACTTCCATTTAACTGTTTCACTTCTATTGGATAGGTATCACTCTTATTAATTGAAAATCTTATATATTTATGATTAGCTAATTTATTATATGCTCCATAAGTGTTAAGGCTACAAACATTACCAATGGTTTTATCTACAATTAACGTTCTATATAGTGGTAAAGAGCCATCTTCAAGATTAGAGATACGATTTGAGCCATAACTATCTTCAATCGTTGCAATCTCTTCACTTGATGTTATATCATCAATTTTTGAGGTACTATTTGGATATGCTTTTTTTAACTCTGTAATAAATGAGAATATACTAGTAAAAGCATCTGTATTTTTCTCTCCATGAGTTAATACCTCATAGATAGGTTTTAATCCTAATGATAATCTATCTTTTCCATCATTATGGTTATCATATATATCATAAAGTATACGTTGTATAGAGGCTTCAGAGAACCAACCAGGAGTATCATGTGATGCTGTTTCAACATTCATATTCCAACCATCACTACCCATTGTATCAAAATAGATAGGGTC
>JALSOO010000026.1 GCA_026986355.1 Campylobacteraceae bacterium
ATTTTAAATCTACAAGATGATTTAGCAATGGCACTACAAGCAGAGACTATTCGTATCCAAGCACCTATCCCTGGTCGTAATGTAATTGGGATTGAGATTCCTAATGATAGGTTTGATACTATCTATCTACGTGATATTTTAGAGAGTGAAATTTTTACTACCTCAAAATCTCCTTTGACCATTGCTATGGGAAAAGATATTGTAGGAAATGCCTTTGTAACGGATTTGAAACGGTTACCACATCTGCTTATTGCAGGAACAACAGGTTCGGGTAAGTCAGTAGGGATTAATGCGATGATTCTCTCACTTCTGTATAGAAATGACCCTGATAGTCTAAAATTGATGCTGATAGACCCTAAAATGTTGGAATTTTCTATCTACAATGATATTCCACATCTTATCACTCCTGTTATTACAGATGCTACCAAAGCTATCGCTGCACTATCAAATATGGTAGGAGAGATGGAGAGACGTTATAAGATGATGGCAGAGACACGTACAAAAAACATTGATACCTATAACGAAAAGATGAAAAAGAGAGGTAGAGATACACTTCCTTTTATTGTCGTGGTTATTGATGAGTTAGCAGACCTAATGATGACTGGTGGAAAAGATGTTGAGTACTCTATCTCAAGACTTGCCCAAATGGCAAGGGCTTCTGGAATTCATTTGATTGTAGCTACACAGAGACCAAGTGTTGATGTTGTGACAGGTCTGATTAAAGCCAATCTACCTTCACGATTATCGTATAGAGTAGGGCAGAGAATCGACTCCAAAGTTATTTTGGACGCACTAGGGGCTGATAGCCTACTCGGAAAGGGAGATGCACTCTTTACTCCTCCAGGTACAAATGGATTGGTTAGAATACACGCTCCTTGGAATTCAGAAGAGGAGGTAGAAGAGATTGTAGAGTTTTTAAAAGAGCAGAGAGCCCCTGATTATGATGAACGTTATTTAGTACCTGAAGATGGAAGCTCTTTGTCTGGAGTAGGTATTGTAGGAGATTTAGATGAATTGTATGAACAGGCTAAAGAGATTATTATCACAGAACAAAAAACATCTATCTCATATCTACAACGAAAACTACAAATAGGTTATAATCGTTCAGCTAATATTATTGAGCAACTTCAAGAGATGGGTGTTTTATCTACTCCTAACAATAAGGGACAAAGAGATATTATTATATGATATATAAGTAGAAAGTGGAGCGGGAAACGAGACTCGAACTCGCGACCCTCAGCTTGGAAGGCTGACGCTCTAGCCAACTGAGCTATTCCCGCGTCTACACTTATGGATGGGGTAGAGGGATTCGAACCCCCGAATGTCAGTACCAAAAACTGATGCCTTACCGCTTGGCGATACCCCAATCGTAATCGTTGGTTGCAGAAAGAGGATTTGAACCTCTGACCTTCGGGTTATGAGCCCGACGAGCTACCAAGCTGCTCTATTCTGCGAACATTGATAATATTTTTAAACTTAACATAAAAAGTATTGGTTGCAGAAAGAGGATTTGAACCTCTGACCTTCGGGTTATGAGCCCGACGAGCTACCAAACTGCTCTATTCTGCGAACATTAATAATGTTTTTAAACTTAACATAAAAAGTATTGGTTGCGGAAAGAGGATTTGAACCTCTGACCTTCGGGTTATGAGCCCGACGAGCTACCAGACTGCTCTATTCCGCGACATTTATGGATGGGGTAGAGGGATTCGAACCCCCGAATAACGGTACCAAAAACCGTTGCCTTACCGCTTGGCCATACCCCAACTCTAACTACACAATGTTTGTGTGGACGGCATTATATATAAAATAATAGCTAATGTCAAGGGTTGTCTAACATTTACTCTTAAAAAATTGTATAATGTCGCTTATTTATTAAAAAAAGGACGATATATTATGTCAGAAAAAGCATTAAAACGGGTAGAGATAGCGATTAATGAGATTAAAAAAGGTCGAATGGTTATTATGATGGATGATGAGGATAGAGAGAATGAGGGAGACCTTGTTTATGCAGCTACACACTCAACTCCAGATATGGTTAATTTTATGGCAAAAGAGGCTAGAGGTTTAATCTGCACCCCTTTACCTAAAGAGTTAGCTCAAAAATTAGATTTGATGCCAATGGTTTCCAATAATATATCTAACCATGAGACAGCTTTTACAGTATCTATTGACTCTGTTACAGCAGATACAGGAATTTCTGCATCTGAACGTAATGATTGTATCTCTAAATTGGCAAATCCTCTTACCTCTGCTGATGATTTTGTTCGACCAGGTCATATCTTTCCTTTAATTGCCAAAGATGGTGGAGTATTGGTTCGTACAGGACATACAGAAGGGTCTGTAGATATTTGTAAACTTGCAGGTCTTGCACCTATTGGTGTAATTTGTGAGATTATCAAAGATGATGGGACAATGGCACGGCATGATGATTTGGAGATATTTTCAAAAAAGCATAATATGCCTATCGTTTATATCTCTGATTTGGTAGAGTATCGTTTAGCCAATGAAAAGTTGATAGAGCGTATAGATGAAGAGGAGATAGTTGTATTGGATACCAAAGTAACGCAAATCAGTTATCGAGACCATCTTGGACGTATCCATAAAGTAGTTCAATTCTATAAAACACACGAAACTGAAAATGTAAAATTTCATAATATTGGTTTAGATGTAGATTTAATTTTAAATAAAAAACGTTTTGAGATGATGATAAGTTCACTTGAGTATCTAAAACAAAATGGTGGAGTTTTGGTATTCTTAGATACAAAAACTATATCAAAAGAACAAGCAAAAGAGTATGGAGTAGGGGCACAAATCTTAAAAGATTTAGGGATTGAACATATTCGACTCTTAACATCAAACAAAGATACAGAGTTTGTAGGACTTGCAGGTTTTGGATTAAACGTTGTTGAGAAGATAGTAACGATATAACGTTAAATAAGAGTGATTTACTCTTATTTATAAAAAACTTTTAATTTTATCTATTTTTATGCTAGACTATCTCTAATAAAATAAAATTATATAAGGAAAAATTATGTCAGAACAGATTTTTTACCCAAATCCAGAGTTTGCAAAAGATGCTAAAATCAACTCTATGGAGCAGTATTGGTCACTTCAAAATAGAGCGATAGAAGATTATGAAGGTTTTTGGAGAGATTTCGCCGATGAAAAGATTGATTGGATAGAGCCCTACGATAGCGTTCTTGATGAGAGTAATGCACCTTTTTATAAATGGTTCTCAAATGGTAAACTTAATGTATCCAATCAATGTGTAGACCGACACTTAGCCGATAAATCAGAGCAGAATGCTATTATCTTTGAAGGAGATAAAGGAGATGTACAACATATAACATATGGTCAACTATCAGAGCATGTTAATAGATTTGCTAATCTTCTAAAAAATAAGTTTGGCGTCAAAAAAGGAGATAGAGTAGTTCTCTATATGCCAATGATTCCAGAGTCTGCCTATGCGATGTTGGCATGTACACGAATAGGTGCTATTCACTCTATTGTATTTGGTGGATTTAGTGCTGAAGCACTCAAAGATAGAATAGAAGATGCTAAGGCTAAGATTGTCATTACAGCAGATGGAGCATTTCGTAAAGGTAAACCATATATGCTTAAAAATGTAGTTGATGAGGCGTTAAACCATGGTGGAGATAGTGTTGAGGCTGTTCTTGTTGTCAAGCGAAACCATGAAGAGATTAGATGGGTAGAGGGGCGTGACTACTCCTACAATGAGTTAATCCAAGAAGAATCAACAGAGTGTCCATTTGAACCAATGGAGAGTGAAGAGCCACTATTTTTACTCTACACATCAGGAAGTACAGGTAAACCAAAAGGGGTACAACACTCAACAGCAGGTTATATTTTGTGGGCTCAAATGACAATGGAGTGGGTATTTGATTTGCGTAAAGATGATGTCTATTGGTGTACGGCTGATATTGGTTGGATTACAGGTCATACCTATATCGTTTATGGACCTCTCTCTGCAGGTGGAACGACTGTAATGTTTGAGGGTGTGCCAACATATCCAGATGCAGGAAGAGCATGGAAAATGGTTCAAGACCACAATATTACTCAATTCTATACAGCACCAACAGCAATTAGACTACTTCATAAAACAGGAGAAGATGAGCCAACAAAATATGATTTATCCAAGCTAAGAGTACTAGGAACAGTTGGAGAGCCAATTGACCCACCTGCATGGAAGTGGTACTATGAAGTGGTTGGAAATAGTAAATGTGCTATTGTCGATACCTATTGGCAGACCGAGACAGGTGGACATATGATTTCTCCTCTACCAGGTGCTACACCAATTAAACCAGCATGTGCAACATTTGCCTTGCCAGGTATTATCGCTGAAATTATAGAAGAAGATGGAACACCTACACCAGTAGGAGAGAAAGGTTTTATGTGTATCACAAGACCTTGGCCATCTATGATTCGTAATATTTGGAATGACCCAGATAGATTTCAAAAATCCTATTTTGGAGATTGTAAAAAAGATGGAAAACCAGTCTATTTTACAGGAGATGGGGCGATGATAGATGAAGATGGATATATTACTATTACAGGACGTACCGATGATGTAATTAATGTTTCAGGTCATAGAATGGGTACAGCAGAGGTTGAGTCTGCTATAAAAAAACATGAATCAGTAGCAACAGTAGCTGTTGTAGGAAAACCTCATGAGATTAAAGGAGAGGGTATTTTTGCCTATATAGTTTTAAAAGAACCATCAGAAGCGAGTGAAGAGTTAAAAATTGCTATCAATCAAGTTATTAAAAAAGAGATAGGTGCAATAGCCCTTTGTGACGCTATCGCTTTTGTCCCTGATGTCCCAAAAACACGTTCAGGTAAGATTATGAGACGTATACTAAGAGC
>JALSOO010000027.1 GCA_026986355.1 Campylobacteraceae bacterium
CTTGTGCCAATTGCTTTTTTACTCTAGTTTTTATCTCTTTAGTTATTTCATATCTACTTCTCATAAACTTATTATAGCATAATGTTTATTTATGGTTCTAAATGGGGATAGTTTGCATTTTTGGTGTATTTTACCATTGCAGATGACAATTTCTATATAAAATTCATTAATAAATGTTAAAAACTTCTAAATATTATTAAATATCCCCATTAAATGGACACTTTATTTTTAAAATTAACTTTCATTTAAGATAAAATACTTTATCATTAGACATATATCTTCCATTTTATGGAAGTATAGTAATTTTTTTTAAAAGGAATGTTTATGAAAAGGATAAATACAAATAGTCGTTTAAGATTATTTGGTGCAGCATTAACGCTGAGTTCTAGTTTTCTTTTCGCTAATGTAGGTGGAACTGTTTATAGGGAATTACCTATGAATGGAACTACCCAAAATACATATGGTGTAAAAGATAGTAATGAACCAGGTATTGTGGGTGTGAAAGTTGTAGTTACTGATAGTAGTGGAGCAAGTGAAGAGGTAACAACAGGAGCTGATGGAAGTTGGTCTTCTACTAAATCAGCTCCTGTTAGAGTAGAGTTTAAAGATTGGCCAACTTATTTATATTCTGCTCCAGATGGTAATGGTTCTAAAACTTCTATACAGTTTATTGACAGTGATAGTAATAATATTAATTTTGGATTATATAATCCTACAGATTTTATTGATAGTGTAAATCCAAAGACAGTTACTACTGTAGCAGTAAATGGCTCTGGAAATGGTGATTATAATAACACAGATTCAACTAAAAGTAGTTCCAATTTTACAACTATTACATCTTGGGATTATAATGCTACAACCAAAGATAATGACCAACAATCTATTGCAACTATGTATCAAACTGGCGCATTATGGGGAGTTGCATATAGTAAACAAAGGGATAAATTATTTACATCAGCTGTTGTTAGAAGACATAGCGGGTTTGGTAAAGATGGAAATACAATAGGTTCTATCTATGTAACAACTGGTATAAGAAGTGGAAATCCGACTTTTGAAAAGTATATAGATTTAAATAGTTTAGGGATTGATGTAGGAAGTGTAAATAGAAGTAATGATGCAAATGATAAAGCATATTATTTAGATGATAATACATTTAATGCTAATTATGATATAGATGGCTACATTAAAGCTGGTAGAGTTGGAATTGGAGATATAGATTTAAGCGAAGATGAAAAGATTCTATATGTAATGGATCTAAAAAACAGACAAGTTGTTGCAATTGATGTAAATAATAAAACTTTAGAAAACAGTTATAAAATAAGTGATCCTGGATGTAGTAATGGAGATTATAGACCATGGGCAATTAGTACTCATAATAACTCTTTATTTGTTGGTGTTGTTTGTAGTGCTGAGACTTCACAAAGTAAAGATGATTTAAAAGCTTATATTTTAAAGTTTAATGGGGCTGGTTTTGATAAAGTTTTGAGTTTTAATTTAAATTTTGAAAGACAAACTGCAATTAGTGGAAGTCCAGCAACTTGGAATCCTTGGGAACAAAATACGACATGGCATGGGGATGTTTATGCACAACCAATTTTATCTGATATAGATTTTGATGAAACTGGTGCTATGATTTTAGGCTTTATAGATAGATATGGTTTAATGACTGGTAATAATAACTATACTACTAATACCGATAGTACTACTCTTTCAGAGGGACATACTGGAGGTGATATTTTAAGGGCATGTCCAAATGGAGAAGGTAGTTGGGATATTGAAAATGATGGCTCTTGTGGTGGAATTACAACTGATGGTGCAGGAACAAATGCAGGACCAGGAGGTGGAGAGTATTATTTAGGTGATGCAGCAGGTCAAAATGAAGAAGCTTTTTATGATCATAAAGAGACTTCAAGTGGTGGTATAGCAGTTTTGCAAGGTAGTAAAGAGGTAATAAGTGCAGTATTTGACCCAATAAATGCAGATGCTGGTGGAGTTGCAAGGTTTAATAATGTAACAGGTCATGCTACAAATAGTAAAAAAGAGCTTTATGGAACACAAGATGAAGGAGGTCCAGGCCCTCACTTTGGTAAATCAGGAGGTATTGGTGATATAGAGTTTATTTCTGCACCTGCTCCAATTGAAATAGGAAACAGGGTATGGGATGATACAAATGGTGATGGTATTCAAGATGCATCGGAAGCAGGAATTGCTGGAGTTACTGTCAAATTAATTTGTGGTGGAGAAGAGAAAGCTAGTGCTACAACAGATAGTAATGGTAACTATATCTTTAGTAATGATACAAGTAAACAATCAACTGATAGCCATATATATGGAATAGATTATCTAAAACCTGGTGTTGCTGATTGTAAAGTTGTTATTCCAGATGCTTTAAATCAAACACCATTGCAAGGAAAACAAGTAACTCCTAATGAACAAGGAGATGATAAGCAAGTAGATAGCAACGGTGTAATGAATGGAAATGATGATGAAGCTACAGTTGCACCAACAGATATTCCTAATGATGGTGCAAATAATCATACATTTGACTTTGGTTTCACAAAGCCTCAGAAAGCTTGTATAGGAGATAGAGTATGGGAAGATATAAATGGGAATGGATTACAAGATGATGGAGAACCAGGTTTAGAAGATATGTATGTTAATGTTTACTATGAGAGTAACAATTCTAAAGCTGCACATGTAAAGACAAATAATTTAGGTGATTACGAAGTGTGTGATTTGGAACCTAATCAAAAGTATTATATAATATTTGATTTAAATGGTAGTTCAAATACACAAGATTTTAAAGTAACAATTAAAGATGCAAATAATGATTCTAATGACACTATAGATTCAGATGCTGATAGTAGTGGTAAAACAAAGAGTGAATATTTAGAGCCAGGAGAGCATAATAATACCTTTGATTTAGGTGTAGTAAAACCAGCCTGTATTGGAAATTATATATGGGAAGATACAAATAAAGATGGAAAACAAGATGCAAACGAGAATGGTATTCCTAATGTAGAGGTAAGATTGCTTAATGAAGATTATACACCTGCTAAAGATATAGATGGAAATAGTGTTGCACCTCAAAATACAGATAGCAATGGTAAATATCATTTTTGTAATTTACAACCAGGTATATATAGAATTAAAGTAATTAAACCTGACGGTTATAGTGACTTTACAATACAAAATTTTAGTGGAGCCATCGGTCCAAATGAGGATACTAGTGATGATTCTGATGTAAATACTACAACGGGTATAAGTGACCCTATAAAAATACAAAGTGATGATGACAATAATAATACAGATGCAGGTCTATATAAAAATAAAGCCTGTTTAGGAGATTTCGTATGGGAAGATACAAATCATAATGGAATCCAAGATAGTAATGAGAGTGGTGTAGAGGGTATAACTGTAAAACTATTAAAAGATGGAGTAGAGACAGGTGATACAACCACAACAGACGCAGATGGTAAATATAAGTTCTGCGAGTTAGACTCAGGTACATATAGTGTTCAATTTGATAAAACATCTTTACCAACAGGTTATATTTTTACTAAGCAAGATGAAGGTGATGATGAAAAAGATTCAGATGCAAATCCAAGTGATGGTATATCTTCTCAAGAGGTAACATTAGAAGCAGGTGATAATAATACATCTCTTGATGCAGGTATCTATAAACCTAAAGGTGGAATAGATTTAGAGAAGTGTACTAAAGGTGGAAGTAGTGGAGAGGAGTGTGAAGATGCAGATGAAGCTACTGGTCCATATATAGGTGTAGGTCAAGCAGTTGAGTGGCAATATGTAATTACTAATACAGGAACTGAGGAGTTAAATACAATTGTTCTAACAGATGATAAAGAGGGAACAATCACTTGCCCTAAAAAAACTTTAGCAGCTGGTGAGAGTATGACTTGTACAAAGAGTGGTACAGCTGTAAAAGGTCAATATGAAAATAGAGCAACAGTTACTGCCAAGGGTACAGATAGTGGTAAAGATTTTAACGATACAGACCCAAGCCACTATTTCGGAAGTGATCCAAAAATAGATATAGAAAAACACACAAATGATGTAGATGCAGATACAGCAGCAGAAGCGCCATTAATAGATGTAGGTGCAGATGTAACTTGGACATATATAGTTAAAAACACAGGTAATGTAAAATTAACAGATGTAAAAGTAGTAGATAGTGTAGAAGGAGCAATCACTTGTCCAAAGAGTGAGTTAGCACCAGATGAAGAGATGAATTGTACTAAGAGTGGTACAGCTAAAGAGGGATTGTATGAGAATAACTCTACAGTAGAAGGGATACCTCCAACAGGAGTAGAGGATAAAGTTACAGATAAAGACCCATCACACTATTATGGTGGAAGCCCAAGTATAGATATAGAAAAACATACAAATGGAGCAGATGCAGATGATGAAAATGGAGCAGATGTACCATTTATAGAGGTTGGAGATACAGTTACTTGGGAGTATAATGTAACTAATACAGGTAATGTAGATTTAACAGATGTAAAAGTAACAGATAGTGTAGAAGGAGCAATCACTTGCCCAAAAGATGCTTTAGCTCAAGGTGAGAGTATGCTTTGTACTAAAACAGGTACAGCAAAGGCAGGTAAGTATGAGAATAAAGCAACTGTAACAGGTAAGCCACCAAGTGGTCCAGATGTAACAGATGAAGACCCATCACACTACTTTGGTAGTGATCCAAAAATAGATGTAGAAAAGGCTACTCAAGATAGAGATGGTAGCTTTAAAGATGCAGATGATGCTAACGGAGCAGATGTTCCAAAACTATTTATTGGTCATAGTGTAACTTGGAAATATGTAGTAAAAAACATAGGTAATGTAAAAT
>JALSOO010000028.1 GCA_026986355.1 Campylobacteraceae bacterium
ATTAAAGCTCCTAAATATACCTAACTATCTTAGTCACTATGCTAACAATACAATACAGATGATATAGAGTTTTAGTGGAGATTAATTATCCATTTTTAAATCATTAGCTTGAATAGTTTTTAGATAGCTGTTCTCACTCAAATAGAGATATAGTTTACCTAGTAAATCACTCTTTTGAGTTTCATTAATAAGTTTAGATGATTTAATCTGTTGTTTTAACTTTTTATCTAAACTACTTTTATCGTAATCTATATCCTCTAATACGTCCATAATAGTTTGGGACTCTATTAGATTTTTTAATTGGTACTTTCCTTTTTTATCAAACTCTACAACTACTTCTGTAGGGTGTGTAAAGAGATTGTGTCTCATTCCTAGTACCTCTTGATATGCACCAGTTAGAAAGAAAGCTATAAAATACTCCTCTTTGGTTACATCTATATCATGCAGATAGAGTGGAAGATTATTATTAAAAGGTATCTCTCCATCTGAATCACAGGTAATATCCCAAATTGTAGCAGGGTTGGTTGGTTCACTATCTAATTTATGAATTGGCATCATGGGAAAGTGCTGTTGTAGACCCCAAAAGTCAGGTAGAGATTGAAATGCAGAGAAGTTTACTAGATAACGCTCTTGAATCTTATTTTGTAGCTTATTTAGCTCCTCTATCCCCTCGTTTTGGAGTAGGGTAATCGCTTTTTTTATAATGAGATGTACTAAAATCTCACTATTTGAACGGTCTTCTAAGTCGATATATCCCAAATCAAAAAGGGTAAGTAGGCTCTCTATATGGTCTATTGCATCATGTAGATACTCTCTTGCATTTGAGCGATTGAGTTCTCTCCATAAATCATAAAGTTCGGATATAAGAGGTGGATTTTTCTCTTTGAGTCTTAGAGATTTTTGATGATAATCTTGTGAAAAAAGCTCCAATACAGGAGCAATTAAAACGGAGTGAGAAGAGGCTATAAAACGACCAGACTCTGTAAATATATCAGGCTCTTTAATATTTTTGTTTTTTGCAATCTCTTTAATCAAAAAGACAACATCATTAGCAAATTCAGAGAGTTCATAATTCATCTCTTTGTTATTGGTATGTTGGGAGTACTCAACAGCAAGACCTCCACCAATATTGATAGCATTAAGTTCATTTGCCCCTCTATTTTTTAAATCGGCATAGATATTTCCAGCCTCTCTCAAAGCTTTTTTTAGTGGAGCTATTTCGCTCATTTGTGAACCTATATGAAAATGAATCATATATAGTCTATTGAGTAGATTGTGTTTTTTGATTAAATCATACGCTTCAAGTAGCTCTGTTGATGTAAGTCCAAATTTGGAGCTGTATCCTCCACTTTTTGCCCATGTTCCAATCCCTGTGCTATGAAGTCGTATCCGTACCCCTATTTTAGGTCTAATAGCCTCTATATTATCTTGATTGAACTCTCTATCGACCTCTATAATTGTCTCTAGCTCTCCTAATCCTTCGATAGTAATGATAATATCATGACCCATATTTGAAGCTATAAAACAGAGAGAAATCATCTCTCTATCTTTAAATCCATTAACGGTAATAGGAGAACCAATAGGTGTATGAGTCATTGTAATAAGTAGTTCTGCTTTGCTTCCTGCCTCTAGTCCATAATTGTACTCTTTGGATACTTCTATTAGTGAGTTTACAAAGTTTGGGAATTGGTTTACCTTTAGAGGAAAGACTGCATTAAACTCTCCTTGATACTCAAACTCTTTTATCGCTCGATTAAACTGATGATAGAGTGTTGCAATCTGCTTCTTGATGAGGTGAGGAAATCGTAATAGTATAGGTCCTTTATATCCTTCTCTTCTAATATTTTGTGTAATTTCAAGTAGAGAGGGTTTACTTTTATAGTTGATATTTACACTGCTATTTTTAATAAAAAAGTTATTATCTCCCCAAATATCAATACCATAGTCTCTGTTCATATAATGCTCCATTTTAAAAAGAGTAATTATATCTTATTTTTAGAGATGTAACAAAAGTTACACTTACTTATAACTATTAATGATATACTACGATTACAAATTTAAATTACTAAGGATTAAAAATGAAAAATATATTATTTACTGGATTAATGGCATTTGCTGTGATGAGTTTAACAACAGGTTGTTCTATGATGGGTGAGGGTGGTTCTAAATGTGGAGCAAACAAAGATGGAAAGTGTGGTTCTGCTAAATAGTTTTTAATAAAACCCTCGTATAAAGAGGGTTTTGAGTAGTAGTAAACTTAGTTTACTGCTACATCTACTTGTGTACCTTCCCAAATACCATGTTTTGTACAGTATCCATGAGCTACTAATTTAAGTTTTTTTCCTGTTGGAATAATTGTAAATGTAGTAGTATTATGTGCTTTAATATTTCCAAGAGTTCCTGGAACATAAGTAACTTGTGCTAATTTTGTCTCTCCATTAAAAAGAGTAATAGACTCAATATAGTGGTCAAAATCATCTGGGTGTGTATATTCATTACCCATTTTTACAGTTACTTCAAATGGTTCACCAGCAGTTGCTGTATCTGCACATGTAATAAATGGAGAGTGTCTATCAATAAGGTCTTTTTTTGCTTCTCTATCTATCTCAGATATATCTTGGTATTTGTTAATCTTTGGCATTTTAATTCCTTTTGTTATTTTTATATTTTGGATTATAGCAGAAACTATTTTAAATAGGAGTATATTTCTCCTATTTAATAGTCTCTTTTAACTCATTAGCCCATTTCTTGAGTAGATTTTTCTCATACTTAGATAGGGTAGATTCTTGATGTATCCATAGATATGAGGGTAGGGGCATACGAATTACAATAGCTTTTGGTAACTTATCCATTACTTTAAACTGTTTCTCTTTGCTATAACTGTTCCATTTGGAGAAGTTTACAACTTTGCGACCATTTTTTACATGAAGCTGAACTACCCATGATAATGGAGCTATATTGTAATAAAATGGCTCTTTTACTTCTGATGAGTGACAATCATAACATGAGCGTTTCAATATACTCATAACCTCTTTGGGTGCTTGAATCTCATCTTTTGGGTTCTCTTTTAGTTTTGCTAAAATATTTAATGATATAGATTGACTACCAATAAATATGACAAGTACCCAAAACCAAAAACTTGTTAATATCTTTTTAAAATTCAAATCCACCTCCTGCACCTTTGTTCATACTGCTGTAAACTGCATGAACATAAGCATCACGAACCTCACAATTATTAAGTTTAGGACAAGAGAGACATGATTTTACTCTCTGTTCTGCTTGACACACTTCCAACTCTCTCTTTTTTGTTTCTAATGCTATCTGCCACTCATCTAACGAAAACTCTTCCACTATCTAGCCTTTGATACCATAAGCTTTTCGTAAAGCTGTTATCTCATAGTTAGAGCCAAAAAAACATGGGCTTGTATCATGTGGGTGTGATGGTACAAGTTCAAGTAGTCTCACTCCTTTATCATTTATAGCTTGACCACTTGCTTGTTCATACATGAGTGCAAAGGGAATTACTTCAAAGAGTTGTCGTAGCTTTCCTTTTGGTCTATCTGAAGTAGCAGGATAAGAGAAGAGTCCACCACCTTTTAGCATAATTTGGTGTAAATCGGGAACCATTCCACCAGAATATCGTAATCTATACCCCTCTTGAAATAGTTCATCTATAAATGTTTTGTGATAATCACACCAGTTCTGTTGTGTTCCACCTGATGCGTTTAGTTTTCCTTTTTCATTCATCTTAATCTCTGAAATATATCTAAATTGAGAACCAACAACTCTATAGAGCTTTGGTGCTGACTCTCTAGTAGTAATAACCAACTCTATACGAGGTCCATATACTACATAGGCAGATGCTACAAGGTTTTTACCCTCTAAATCTCCCTCATATATTCCAAAGATAGAACCAACAGATAGATTGACATCTACTAGACTTGAACCATCTAATGGGTCATAGCATATGGTATATTTACCTGTTGAAGAGAGTTCTAAAACTCCCTCTTTCTCTTCACTAACTAAAGCTTTTACTACATCAACAGAGCTAAATGCCTTTTCTATAATAATATCAGATTGAACATCAAGTTTTAATTGCTCTTCTCCTGAAGAGTTTTCAGACTCTGAATATCCTAAATCAGCTATTTTAATGGCATTATCAATCTCAAAAGCAACCTGCTTTATTGTCTCAAATATATCGTTCATATCTACTCCTTTTATACACTTTTTGCATTATTATCTATCCACTCAATAATTTGAGTTGTATCGTTTAAATTCAATATCTCAATATGAGACGGTATAGTATACTCTTCTACATTAATAGTATCATCAATCGCAATAGCTTCACTACAATCGAGATAACTCTGCTCTATTTTGTTTCTAAAAATAGCAATTCTAGGTAGAGGTAGAGTTTTTAATCCTTCGACCAATAGAATATCAAAATCATTAAAAATTCTAATAATCTCCTCTAAATTTTTCTTTCGTTTAGAGAAATAGGTCGTACGTGTAGATGATGCTACGACCACTTCAGCACCTATTTGAGAGAATCTATAACTATCTTTACCCTCTCTATCAAACATAGCTTTATCTTTTGGGTCATGTTTGATAATAGCTACCTCTCTTGTTTCTATTAATATCTTAGCTATTTTCTCTATTAGGGTTGTTTTACCACTCCCTGATGGACCTGTAAATGCTACTGCAAAGCGTGACATAGTTTTCCTTAATTATTTATAGATTAATTATACTTAAAACTTTATATAAAAAATGTTAAAATAGGTTAAAAGTAAATTTAACAAAGGTAAAATTAATGGCTAAAAATATACTACTTCTTCTATTTTCATTTATGATATTGGG
>JALSOO010000029.1 GCA_026986355.1 Campylobacteraceae bacterium
TTAACTCTATCTAGTTCTAAATACCCCTCTACCTGTTTTAGCCCCTCTTTCTTAACACTCTCATAACTATCTGTTTGCTTTCTCCATTTGAGTTCAAACAGATAGTTAAATGGTACTTTTTCATCTCGTCTGTCTAAAATAATATCGGGGTATTTATTGTTTGTTTCAGGTTGCGACTCTATAAAGTAGAAATTTGCAAAGCTTAGAAGTGCTAACGTGATAGATTGGAAATGTTTCTCACTAAAACCTGCGTGGTCTCTGTTAGAGAGCGTTTTTATAACAATATTTAGTCGCTCTTTAAAAGGTTCAATCTTTCCCATTGCCAAATCTATTAAGATAGGAGAAATCTCATCTAACTCTAAACTGTTTCTTCTCTCTATCTCAACAGCAAAGTAGTTAAAGTATAGAATTTTAATCACATAGTTTGGTATCTCAAAGATATATTGTTCTCCAAATAATCTATTTTTGATGGTTATAAATCCCATAGAGTAAAGAAGCGTTATAAAATCATCTTGTGTAAAACTCTTTTCTAAATCGTATCGGTCATTTATTGCTCCGATAATCTCTCCATCTTGGATAAGTTTTTCTAACACTTCATAATTTTTATGAGTATTTCCAATATTAAAAAGTTTCATAATCGCTCTATAATCACTTGCTACATTGCTATCTAACATCTTAATAGGCATCTCACATCTATCAAAATCATATTGAGAGATAAAGTAATTAACTAAAGTTGCGTTATAGACCCTCTCATTAGCTTGATAGTTAAATAGATAACCGTTATACCAAGTTTTTAGCTTATCTAAAAGGGCTTGTTTGTCTATATCTTCACATTGCTTAAAGATAGAGTTCTCTAAAGAGTAAGCTACTTCATCTTGTCTGAATCCTGCCATAGCGTTAAACTTTTCACTATTTGAGATATTGCTTACAATATTAAACCCAGAACTTAGGCTATCAAGCGTGATTGGTGTTACTCCTGTAATGAACATCTTTTGTACTGTACCTGTTTGTGTGGCACTCTTTAAAACTTCATAGAAACTTCTTACAAATCCACCTTTGCTGACGATGTTTAAAAAGTCATTCATACTATGGGCTAAGATTGCGTTTGCGAATTGGTCATACTCATCTATTAAAATATAGATTTTATCATTTTTGGTTATTTCTAAAAATCTTCTAATAATAGCCTTTGGGTCATTTAAACTTTTTATCTCTTCTTGATATTTTACTTCATAACTATATTTTTTTAGATAACCTAAAATAGCGTTAATAATATTTTGAGAAAAATCATACTTTATCTGTTCAATCGTTCTATTTTCTACCTCAATCCCACTAAACTCAAAAAAGAGGATTCTAAAACTATTTTTCAATGGTGTTGGGTTAGTTTGTATGTATGTGTTGTGGAAAACATCATCAAATTCATTAGCAGAGTTCTCATCATAGTAGTATTGAAGTGTTGAGATAAAGAGAGATTTTCCAAAGCGTCTTGGGCGTAAGAAGATTAGAAAACTCTCATTAGTATTTTCTATTTTCTCTATATACTCTGTTTTATCTATATAAAAATAGTCTCTATTTATTTTAACTTTTCTAAAATTGCTTTCGCCATATATTATCTTTTTCATTTTCCTATCTCTTTTTACATATTATATCTACAATTTTCTAAGAAAAATAGTCGTGAACCTCCATCCCCTAAAGTAATGCCAATGAAATAAGCCCAAAAATACCCTACTAATTTTAGTAGTGCTTTTCATTTATCACTACTTTTACCACACCCTAAAAAGAGAGAGATTGACATAATACTTGTTAATTAAAAATAATCTATTCATCTATATAACTTTTATTGAAATATTATATTATATTATCTAATAGATTAAAATTTGTATAGTTTTGTATCTTTTTATTAAAAATTATTTGATTTTTTAGCTATTTTATAATCTTTTGGATAGTTTAGATTTATAAATAATCTCTCTTTTTGAAATAGAACTTTTTGAGTAAGGCTTTTATCTAAGATAGTCATGAGTCTATGTCTATTATCTTTTAACATCTCTTTGGCTATTGGTAATATAGTTCGTCTATAGATAGCACAAAGGGGTTCTATACCATTGGGAGACTCTGCTACTATAATATCACTCTCTTTTTTTGCACTATTGAATAAGATTTCAAACTGTTTTGGTTGAATAAATGGAGAATCTACACTTAAAATAGCTACCTCATCAATATCTTTTAATGTTTCAAATATAGAGATTAAGGCGACTAAAGGAGATGAATTAGCATATATATCTTTTATAATATCTACATCAAAATTAAATTTATTATCTTTGGCAGATAGATATACTTTTGAGAAAAAGGGTTTAAATCTTTGATATTGATATTGGGCTAAAGAGTTATAACCTCCAAAGGGTAAGAGGGCTTTATCTCTTTTCATTCGAGAGCTTTTACCTCCTGCTATGATTACTAGAGTAGAGTTCTTCAAAGCATCTCCTATTGTGTGTCAGCCACCCATTCTATAATCGTATCTGCTATCTTATGTCCATACCTTCTAGAGTATTTGTTGTTTACTAAAACAACTACTACATAGAGTTCTCCTGATGCTCCCTCTACATAACCTGCTATATTTGATACACCTCTGATTGTACCTGTTTTCATCCATGCTCTACCAAAAACTGTTGAGTATTTAAAACGTCTATGTATCGTACCATCTATACCTGCAATAGAGAGTGTCTGCATCCATCTATGACCATAATTTTGATACCCATCAAGAAGTAGATTTGCCAATGATTGCGCAGTTACTTTAGCTACTCTTGAGAGACCTGAACCATTCTCTATAAATGTTTTTCCTCTCTCTAAAATATGGTGTCTATTGAGTATTCTCTCTACTGCATTTCTACCTTTTGCTAATGTTCCTGGTTTGCCATATTCTACAACGCCTAAAGTAAGCATAATCTGTCGTGCAAATAGGTTGTTACTCTTTTTTGCTGTTTGAGCTATAATGCGTTCTAAAGGTTCTGAAGTATGAGAAAATAGATATTTAGCACTTTTAGGTGTTCTTCTTAGTTTCATCTTTCCAGAGTATTTGATACCACTCTTTTTTATCTTATCTTTTAGCGTATAATAGAAGGATAGATGTGATTTAGTGATAACTTTACATACTCTTCTTTTCCCACAATGTTTTGATAATTTACCTGAAAATATAATGTTTCTGTTCTTTATAGATACTCTCGGCCATGAACGACTGCCTCTACATGAACCATTGGTTATTTTCATTCTATTTATTACGTTATAGCTTAGGTCTGGTATATCTTTGGTTGTGTATATTTTACCTCCTTTAGGAGATACACAGACAGTACTTTTACGTTGATTAAACATTAATGCATCTGGCATAGCATTGTAGGGGCTATAACGGTTTTTATCAAATCCAGAGTTGTTTTTACTACTTATTCTAAATATGCTTTTATCTAAGATAATATTACCTGTAATACGCTTGATACCTTGATTGTGAAGTTTATTTACTATGGAGTCAACATCACTTGTTTTTAGAGTAGGGTCTCCTCCTGCTTTTACAATTAAATCGCCTCTTAATACACCTCTTCTAATTGTTCCCGTATAGTAAAATTTTGTCTCCCAACGATAATCAAATCCCAATCTCATAAGAGATGCGTAGGTTGTCAAAATCTTAATAACAGATGCAGGAGTACGTTTTTTATGTGCGTACCAAGAGACCAAAGGGGTAGAACTAGAAGTTGATTGAATAAAAATACTATAACTGTTTTTATTTAAAGGAATTGTAGATATTTGTTCTTTTAAATCATAAGGAATAGTAGCTGAAAATAGCTGTGTTGAGTAGATTAATGCTAATAGCAAGAGTTTTATTTTGTTCACAAAATACCTTTAGAAAGTAATATCATTTTACTATGCATTATCTTAATCAAAAATTACTTTAAAAGGCTATAATTTAGCTTAACATACCAACCAATTTTCCATTTTAAACACATCATGTGTACAAGGGATACTTTTCCAACCACTAGCATCAAGATACATCATCTTACCTCCAAAATATCCAACCAAATACATCTCTTTGTAAATGGGGTACATTCCACCTGAAAACATAGTAAATATATCTTCATAAGAGTTTGGGTGTTTATAGTTTTCAAAGTCCAAAGAGTGTAGTACAATAAGTGCATATTTTAGCATCTCATTTTTAATCATTTTAGGAGATAGAGAGTAGTATGAGGGGTAAGTAACAGATGGGTCTTCTAAGAGTTCAGAGATATATAAACGCTCTTTTTTCTTTTGGTACATATTTAGATTATCTTCTCTATCATCAACTGCAAAGTAACTCTATTGTTAAAATGATTTTCATTAATCTCATAGATAATAGTGGCTTTTTCTCCTATATGAAAAATCTCTTTTGTTTTAAAGAGTACTCCTTGTTGGGTAATTCCATTTTGTGAAAAGATAAATCGTCTATGCTCTTTCTCTTTTCCCATATCTTTTACATCTTCGATTATAACATTTGAGCTAATAAATTTAGGTCTTGGATTCTCTTGACCATAAGGTTCATAAGATTTCATCATATTTATAAGATTAAAATCTATATCTGAAAAGGAGAGTTCTCCTAAAATATCAGGGTCAATTAGGTTTTTAGTATAGTTCTCTTTTTTGTAATTTTTATTGATTTCTTCTCTAAATGATTCTAAATTTTCAGTTGCTAAACTAAGACCTATAGCAGAGTGATGACCACCAAATTTATGAAGTAGAGGACGACATGGTTCGGTAATTTTAAAGAGGTTACAGATATTAAAACTTCTACCACTTCCTTTTAACTCTTTATTTTCACTTTTAGTTAAAATGATTGTTGGTTTTTCAAATCTTCTACTTACTCTTGCAGATACTATACCTACTACACCCTCATGCCAATTCTCTCCTTTAATAACTAATACCTCATCATTTAAATTAGCTTTTTTAATTGCTTCATCTGTAATCTGTTGTTCAATAACTTTTCGAGAGTTGTTAAACTCTATTAATCGTTCTAAACGTATTTTGGCATCATATATATTTTCACTTAGAAGAAACTCTACTGACCATTTAGCATCATCCATTCTTCCAGCAGAGTTTAAAACAGGAGCAATCTGAAATCCTATATCTTCTGCGTTTAATATAACTTTGTCCAATTTCTCCATAAATGCTTTTATAGCAGGTAATTTTGAACGATTCAATAGTTTTAGACCTGCTTTTACCATAGCACGATTAATATGTTGCAGAGGCATCATATCAGCGATGATTGCAATAGAGGCTAACCCAATGTATGGCTTGATGTCTATTTCGCTCTTTAAAGCCCCATTAAGTGACGCTATGAGGTACCATGCTATCTGTGCACCACACACTTCTGAGTATGGAAAAGTACAATCTTCTTGTTTTTGGTTTATAATCGCATAAGCCTCTGGAGGAGTAGCAGGTACTATGTGATGGTCTGTTATGATTAAATCAATATTTTTCTCTTTACAAAGCTTTGAAGCATAAACAGCAGATATTCCGTTATCGACTGTAATAACCAAATCATATCCCTCTACTCTTGGTATTAGATTAGGAGATAGTCCATAACCGTCTCTAAAGCGATTAGGTATAATCCAATCCAACTCAACTCCAATCTCATTAAAAAACATCTTCATCAAAGTGGTAGAGGTAACACCATCTACATCATAATCTCCTATAAGCATAATTTTTTCGTTGTTATTAATAGCTCTTACTATTCGAGTAGTAGCTCTCTCCATATCTTTGAAAGTTGATGGTTTTGGTAAATCAGCTAATGAGAGAAATCCGTTTATAAAAAAACGTTCCTCTAATTTTTTTTGAATCTCTCTTGGAGTTATATTTAAATATGACATGGTTCTATTATACTATTTGCTTTTATTCTCTAAAGCACTCTTAACAAAAGCTAAGATAGAAGGATTGGGTGCTTTTAGTCTTGATGTAAATTCAGGATGAAATTGAACTCCTAAGAACCAAGGGTGGTCTTTTACTTCAACAGCTTCTATTAAACCATTAGACTCTCCTGTAATCTCCATACCGTTTAGTTCTAAAGCTTCTCGATATTGAGGGTTAGCTTCATATCTGTGTCTATGACGTTCAAAGATAGTCGATGCTCCATAAGCTTTACGAAGATTTGAGCCCTCTTTTGTATCACATTCGTATTCTCCTAAACGCATTGTTCCTCCCATAGGAGATGTAGTAGTACGAATCTGTTTAGCTCCATTAGAATCTATAAACTCATCAATTAAAAAGATAATTGGATTTTTAGTATCTGGATCAAATTCTATAGAATTTACATCTTCTAATTTTAAAACGTTTCTTCCAAACTCAACCATAGCTAGTTGCATTCCTAAACAGATTCCTAAAAAAGGAATTTTGTTTTCACGAGCATATTGAATAGCTTGAATCTTTCCCTCTACACCACGTTCTCCAAAACCACCTGCAACCAATATAGCATCACAATCTATTAAGAACTTCTTAGGATAGTTATTCTCTATCTTTTCGCTATCTACCCATT
This sequence comes from Campylobacteraceae bacterium, assembly GCA_026986355.1. Taxonomy (GTDB): domain Bacteria; phylum Campylobacterota; class Campylobacteria; order Campylobacterales; family Sulfurovaceae; genus UBA1140. The sequence continues at coordinate 6,545 of JALSOO010000029.1, forward strand.
TAATTTGAACTTTGGTATCAAGATTAGCTCCTGCATGTATTAAAGCCTCTGTTAGTGATTTATATGACTCTTTTAAATCTAAGTATTTACCTACAAAGGCTATTGTAGTTGTTTTAGTTGGTTGTATGATTTTATGTACCAAATCTGACCAAAGTTTCATATCTGGTTTTAACTCTGGTAGTTTTAACTCTTTTGCAATAGGTTCTAAAATATTTTGTTTCATAAAGTTTATAGGAACTTGATAGATTGTAGGAGCATCAACAGCTTCTATTACAGAATCTTCATCTACATCACATGTATAAGCAATTTTTCTTTTAATCTCTGTAGGTATTATCTCTTCTCCACGTAGTATCAACATTTGAGGTGTTATACCTATACGTCTTAACTCTTGAACAGAGTGTTGAGTTGGTTTTGTCTTTAACTCTCCTGCTGTACGAATATAAGGAAGAAGAGTAACATGAATATTCATTAGGTTATCTTTACCTAATTCATGTTTCATCTGTCTAATTGTTTCAAGAAAAGGCATTCCTTCCATATCTCCTGTTGTTCCACCAAGTTCAACTATCAAAATATCTTTACCTTCTCCAGCTTTTATAATTCTCTCTTTTATCTCGTTAGTGATATGAGGAACTATCTGAATAGTCTTTCCAAGGTATTTACCTTCTCGTTCATTCTCTATAACTCTTTTATATATCTGACCTGTAGTAAAATTATTGTTTCTAGTAAGAGCAGTATCTAAAAATCTCTCATAGTGTCCTAAATCCAAATCAGTCTCTGCACCATCTTTTGTTACAAAGACCTCACCGTGCTCTAAAGGAGACATTGTCCCTGGGTCGACATTTATATAGGGGTCAAGCTTTAAAACAGCTACACGCTCTCCTGAGTGCTTTAAAAGCGTCCCTATACTAGCTGCTGTAATACCTTTTCCTAAAGAGCTTAATACTCCACCTGTGACAAATATGTATTTGGTATGGATTGTTGACATTAACGAAGTTCCTATTTTTTTATCCAATTATAACATAAAGCCACTTTCTCTTTTAGTCTCTCTACGCTATTAAGCGATTATTGGCATAACTACGGTTATAAACTCTTTGTCTTGTAGAGTAAATGGAACTGTTGATTCATTTAATAGAATTTGAAAACTATTATCTTCTACTTGTCCTATAAAGTCTAATAGATAACGACTATTTACATTGAGTTCAAACTCTTCTTTTATTCCTGTATTTATAACTATCTCTGTCTTAGCATCTAAGTTATCAGGAGTAAGAGAGTTAAAGCGTATTGTATCACTAGAGAATATTATCTTTATCTCTGGTGATATAGTTGTTATTAGCTTAATAGCATCAATCATCTCTCTTTTAGGAAGATTAATAGTCAATCTAGCTTCTGATGGAATAATACGTTGATAATCAGGATATTTACCGTTAATCAATTTCGTATAGAAATAATAATCACTATTTTCAATAATCAAGTTTGTCTCATCGTAATAGATGTTAATCTGATTAATAAAAAGTTTTTGTATTTCTAAAATAGCTTTTTTAGGAATTATGATAGAGAACTCTTTCTCGTTTAGATTTGGAATAGAGAGAACAGATAATCTTCTAGTATCTGTACCAACAAGTTTTGTTGAGTCTCTTTTGATATTTAACAAAGCTCCATTAAGTTCAATCTTTGGATTATTATTATCAATAGAGGAAGATATTTTTTTTAGACCTCTAATTAGACTTATTGAATCTAAAGTTATATTACTCTTATTCTCAATTAACGGAAATTTTGGATAATTAGAACTATCAAATATTGGTAGTTTAAATTTTGTTCTATTTTGTTTAATATTTATATAGTTCCCTATTAGTTCTAAAATAATCTCTTCATCTTTTAAAATACGAATAATCTCTAAAAGCTTTTTACCATTAGCTGTAAAAGAACCTTCATGTTCAATAACCATATTGGTTGTTGTAATAGACAAACCAATCTCTTCATCTGTAGATTTGATAATACACTTATCGTTTTGAGTTTCAAAATAGATATGTGATGTTATTTGAGTTGCATCTTTTTTCTCCAAAAAGGGTTGTAGGTTTATGAGGATAGATTCAATCAATAGCTTCTTCACTCGAATTTTCATTTCGTCTCCGTTTCGTTCGCTTTTCGCTTTTATTTTCTCTAATAAGTAGTAGTAGTAGTAGTACCCTGTGAATTATGTGAATAACTACTCCCAGCCCCTAAATATAGGCATTTGACATGTGAATAACTATGTGAATAACTCGCAAGTTATTCACATCTATTCACATCTGAAATTATAACTTTTTTTTTATGGGTACTCACTTTGATTTTTTCAACTTTTTTGCTGAAATTTTCATTTTTTTTGATTAAAATAAAAAATTAGATATTTTATTTTAAAATATTTTAATAAAATACGATTTATTACTTTATTTACTCTTTATATATAAAAATATATCTCATTTTGATATTTTTTTAAAATATATATCTCATATGAATATATTTAAAATATATATTTATTCATATAATTTATATAAACTTAATTTTTTTATTTAAATATATATTTTATTTGTGAAAAAAGTTATTCACATGTGAATAACTATGTGAATAACTTTTTTTTGAAACCTTTCTAAAGCATTATATTATGGTGGTTTCAAAGGGATGTGAAAAAAGTTATTCACATCCCCCCCTAACATGTGAATAACTTTTTAAGAATTGCTTCTGAAGACCACAATATAGGTCTTTAAAACTTTGCTAGGGGATGTGAATAACTTTTTGCTTTTTTTATAAAATCAAAAAGTTATTCACATCTACAAAAATAGATTTTTAGTCTAAAATAGCCCAATATCTACTGATTTTAAAATGCTTACAAATATCGGTAAAATAGGTGTTTTGAAGGAGTTTATAAAATTAAAATATAAAGTATATCTGAGTGAAGTATATATTTTTGTGAATTTAAGCTATAAAAGAGTTTAAGGGGCTTAACTCTTCTCTACAAAGAGCTATTTAGATGTGAATAACATGTGAATAACTCGTTAAAAGCTCATATAGAGCCTTTATTTCATGAAAGTTATTCACATGTTATTGCAAGTTATTCACATGTTATTGCAAGTTATTCACATGCTTTTGAAAGTTATTCACATACTTTTGAAAGTTATTCACATACTTTTTAAAGTTATTCACATGCTTTTGAAAGTTATTCACATGCTTTTGAAAGTTATTCACATACTTTTTAAAGTTATTCACATACTTTTGAAAGTTATTCACATGTTATTGCAAGTTATTCACATGCTTTTTAAAGTTATTCACATGTTATTGCAAGTTATTCACATGCTTTTGAGAGTTATTCACATCTACTTGTTTGTTTATTTTATGTATTATCTCTTCTATTGATAGTTTAAAACTTTCATCACTATCCATCATATCTTTTACTTTTTTTAGATTATGACTTACTGCTGTATGGTCTTTCATTCCAAAATAGACAGCAATTTGAGGCATAGAGCTAGATGTTAGGTTTCTACTAATGTATATTGAGACTCTTCTTGCACGTACAACGATTCGTGTTCTCTTTTTTGAAGTAATATCTGATACCTTTACATTTAACTCTTTTGCTATTGTCGTTACAATATCCTCTAGTGATATATCTTTTTGTTGTTCTACAAGTTGGTCTTTGATTACATTATGTGCAAAATCTAATGTCATATTCTGCTTCATAAGCCCTGCATAAGCATTTAGTTTTATTATCGCACCTTCAATCTCTCGAATATTATTTCCCATATTTGATGCTAAGAAGTTAATAATCTCGTGATTTAAAACAATACCATCTACTTCACACTTCTTTTTTATAATGGCAATTTTGGTTTCAAGCTCTGGAGGTTTAATATCAGCCATTAATCCCCACTCAAATCTAGTTCTTAGACGCTCTACAAGATTGTTAATCTTATTTGGTTGTCTATCAGATGTAATAATAATCTGTTTTTTAGCTTGATGCAACTCATTAAAGGTATGAAAAAACTCCTCTTGCGTCTGCTCTTTTCCTGCAAGGAATTGAATATCATCAATAATAAGTATATCACACTCTCTAAAGTGTTCTCTAAACCTATCCATTGTTTTTGCACGAAGATGAGAGGTAAACTTATTCATAAACTGTTCAAAGGTTGTGTAGATTACTCGTTTGCCTAAATCAATTTGATGGTTTCCTATCGCTTGAACAAGATGAGTCTTGCCTAATCCTGCTCCTCCATATATAAAGAGAGGGTTATATATCTCTCCAGGTTTTTGTGAGACACTTTTGGCTGTGGTGTAGGCAAAGTGATTAGAACTCCCTACAATAAAGCTTTCAAAAGTAAACGATGGATTCAAAATTGTACTTTTAGCTTGATTTTTTGTCTCTTTTTTTCTTTTTTTATTCACTTGTGTATATTGCTCTTTTATAGTGTCCTCTTGAATAGGAGAGATAATAATAGTTGGTTTAATTTTTGTCTCAAGCTCAAATAGATGAGATAGTTGAAATTTATATTTTGTCTTAATCCATTTAGCCAATAGAATATTTGGAGCGTAGAATTGTTGGACAGTATCTGTTGATTCATCTTCATTATAAGTAATGTGTTGCATGTATCTGTTCCAATCTCTATCACTTATCTCTTTTTTTATCTTTTTTAATACACTGTTTCCTATATTCATAACGACCTTACTATTTAAATTTTTTGAATATTATCTAAAGTTGGATAAAATAGGGATATAAAAGGAGGTGTCATGGTTATACTTGGAATTGACCCTGGAACTCGTAATATGGGCTACTGTTTATTAAAAGTAGAGAGTGGAAAATTTACCCTTATAGAAGCAGGTGTTCTTAAATTTAAACAAGACTCTCTAAAGGTACAAATGGTTGAATTGGTAGAGGGGTTGGAGATGATATTATCATCTCATACTATAGATGAGGTGGCGATTGAGGATATTTTTTATGCTCATAATCCCAAAACTGTTCTAAAGTTAGCACAATTTAGAGGAGCATTGACCCTAAAGATACTTCTTGCTATTGGAGATTATTCAGAGTATACACCTTTACAAGTAAAAAAAGCAGTTACAGGTAATGGAAAGGCGACAAAAGAGCAAGTTTCTTTTATGGTAAAACGTCTACTTAAAATAAGAAAGGAGATTCGACCGTTTGATATATCTGATGCAATGGCTATAGCTATTACACATGCACAGAGATTAAAATTTAAACCTCATTAAAGTAACATTTCTTTGATATTGTGATTTTTGGATTATCGTAATGTCTGTTAGAGTATAGCATAGTTGTTGTTTTGGGGTAGAGTATCAAATTATTGTAAGTTTTTTCATGTAAAATCTATTTATGAAAAATTACTTTTATCTATTTTTACTATTAACACTGTTACTAAATGGAAAGACATTTCAAAATATTGAGTTTAGAGGAGATGTAGATTTAATTACAGGAGAGTTTGATAGAAGTACTCTTCTTAAGATTTGTCACATTGAGTATCCACCTATATATAAGCTTTGGAAAAAAGACCCAACATTTGAGAGTAAAGAGATAAAAGGTTTTGTAAAAAGCCTTACTAATTATGCTCATAGCATGGGGTATTATAGAGCCAAGGTTACCTCTAGTACTGATAGTGATACTATCTATTTGGATATTAAAAAAAATAAGCCAATTAGAGTATCTTCTATATCTATTGATAATGAGTTTAGAAGATTTTTACTTTTTAAAGAGAATCAACGCTTTAAAACTACGGAATTTACAGCTACCAAGAAAAAGATTACACGTTTTTTAGAGGAGAACGGTTATCCTACTTACAAGATGAACGCAAAGGCTTTTGTCGATTTAGATTTGTATAAAGTAGATGTAAATATCTCGATAGATAAAGGGTTAAAACGATATTTTGGTACAACAGAGATAAATAATAGCTCAGAGGTAGAGAATTTTTTAATAAAAAAAGAGTTGAAATACAAAAAAGATGAACTATATAATATATTGAAACTAGAAGAGAGTTATGATAATCTGTATAGATTGGGTGTCTTTGATAAAATCAAAATGAATCCAGACTTTAATAGTAGTCACAAAACAGATATAAAACTTAGCTTGAGAGAGGGTAGAACAAAAGAGTTGGCATCAAATATAGGTTACGATACCGAAGATGGAGCTAGAGGAGGAGCAAGTTATATAGACCATGATTTTTTTGGGAATCTTCGTGAATTTAGAGCTGATATTAAAGTTTCTCAACGAGGATATGAGACCTCTACTGGATATTATGACCCAAGATTAGAGAACCCTTGGTTAGGTGATTTTTCATTTAGAAATGAGTTGAAATATAGCAGGTCAGATTTTGACTCCTATATAGAAACAGCAGTAACAGATAAAGTTACTTTTGGAAAATCCTTTATTGGATTAGACCACTTTTTTGGATTTCAATTTGAGTATTTAGATGTTCAATCAGATTTTGCTCTATTCCAAGAGGGGAATTATCTGTTGAACTCACTATTTTATAGAGTAGTTGTTGATAAACGTGACTCTAAAATGGATGCTAAAAATGGATATTACACCTCACTCTATTTAGAAAAATCTATGAAACAACTCGGTTCAGATATAGACTATTTCAAAGTTCTAGCAGAGGGTAGATATATCAAAGAGTTTAGCCCTTTTGTTTTAGCAAGTAAGATTAAATTAGGGACACTATCCCAAGAGACACCACCATTTAAACACTTCTTTTTGGGTGGTGCTATGAGTAATAGAGGATATGAGTATCGTGACCTTGGAGAACATGTAGGTAAATATCCTGTAGGTGGATTGACCATTGTTGATAGCTCATTAGAGGCTAGATACTATCTAAGCGATAACTTTTCGGTAGTATCCTTTTTTGATAGCTCCAAGATGTCACAAGAGGTTAATGACTTCTCTACTCAATGGTACAACTCTTATGGATTGGGACTTCGCTATCTATCTGTTATTGGCCCTCTGCGTTTAGATGTTGGTTATCCACAAGAGGGTGGATTTGCACTACATTTAGGAATAGGACAGGTATTTTGATTTTTTATAATATAATTAGATGGGCTATACTATTAGTATTAATGCTCATTGTTCTATTGGGCTTTATTGTGGAGTCTCCAGCAACTCTGTTGAGACTACTAAAAACTCCTCTACAAGAGCAAAATATAACTTATGGAGAGATGAATGGTGGATTGTTATCGGGATTTACTCTAAAAGATATAAACTATAACAATCAAGTAGAAGCCAAAGAGGTTACATTAAAAGTAGATTTTGAAGCATTAAAAGATAGAAAATTGATTATTGAGAACCTTGTATTAAAAGATGCAAAAATTGATAATAATTTTTTGACTACTTTAATAGATAGTAATAATAGCGATAAAAACAGTAGTGATAAGAATATCACATTACCATTTGATAGAGTTTTGGTTAAAAATGCTGATATATCTATAAAAGATACAGGCTATCAAAACTACTATATCAACTCTGCAAAGCTACACCTATCAGATGTCAAAACAGATATGAAACAAGAGCGTAGTGGAAGTTTGACATTTCTACTAGATAGTAATATGACTCAAGCCGATATAAAAGCATCATTTAAAAATGAGACATATGATATTTCAGGAGATATAGAGGCAAATAGAGAGTTTATCGCTCCTTTTGTCAACGATTACAATATAACACTTTTAGTAAATCCAAAATTCTCTCTAAAAGCCAAAGGTAACCTAGATGCCGTAAATTATGAATCGAATATCTACAAATTATCACTAAAACAGAATGAGTATCTAGTCAAAAGTAAGCAGTTTAGAACCAAAGGGGTATTTAATATTCGTGAGAATCGTATAGATAACAGTTTGAGAACAGAGCTTGATGGAAATGTAGCCCATCTCAAATTAGATGCCTTGACACATTTGGATTTAGATGATATAAATAGCAGTTTGGGATTTGATATAGATGGAAAAGTAGAACTTAAGAGACGATTTATCCCTGCTCAATTAGCAGAACAAAATATCACTATCAAACGTCTACCACAAATAGCTCTTTTAGCAAAAGGAGATATGAAAAAGGTTAGATTTACCTCAACTATCAAAGGGTTAAAGCTCAAACAGAATAAGTTAGCGTTACATATAAAAGATTTAGAGCTAAAAGGAGAGGCAAAACCGATAGATGGAGATATAAATACAAGATTATTAACCCATTTTGATTCATCGGTAGCTGATGGTAAAATTGCATTAAATAGTAATCTAAACTATAAAGATATAAATAACTCTCTACATTTTGATATAAACTCTAATTTCACTACAGACAAAGAGTATTTAAATAAAATATTAAAAGATAATAATCTAACTATTCGTGGAAAGAGTCAAATAGCATTAAGTGCCAAAGGAGATATGAAAAAGGTTGAGTTTAAAACAACTATAGATAAATTTAGAGCAAAACAGAATAAGATTAACATTAATATAAAACAATTCTTATTAAAAGGATATGCAAAACCGATAGTTGGAGATGTAAATATACATCTATTAACTGCCTTAAAATCAACAGTTGCAGATGGAGATATAGATGCAGATACAAAATTAAATTTTCATGATATCAATAGCTCTTTGAGTTTTGATACTAAAGTTGATTTTATGGTACATAAAGCCTATCTAAATAATATCTTAAAAGATTCTAATATAACTATACATAGAGAGACACCTCTAAAAGTTACAGCTAAAGGAGATATAAATAGAGTAAATCTAAAATTGGATGTTGTATCTAAGATATTGGCTCAAAATATACTCTCTGATTTGACACTAAAGAGTCATAAGGTTGTTTTAGACCTAAAAGAGCATAGAGTAAAAGGAGAGATAAAGCTAAACTCAAAAGCTAAAAATTTAGCATTAACTATCAAAAGTAGATTTAATGGGGATTATACCAAGCCAAAAGAGATGAGGTTAAAAGGTCAAATAGCTCTTACTAATTTTAATGCTTTTGGTATAAATCTCAATAGCTTTACACCACTAAATATAGATATAAATAAACTAAAAAAGAGTGCTGTTGTTAAGCTAAACTCAAAATTGATACATCTAAATGCAAAGAGTTCTAATCTTGACCATATTTTGTTTGATATAAAAACAGGTAACATCTATCCAAGTAAGATTGTAAAAGTACCAGATGAGTTTAAAAAAAGGTTTGTAAAAGTTAATCTAAAAGGAGATGTAACTATCTCAAAAGAGTATATTAAACTCAAAGGTAGCATAGAGTCAAATAGACATTTTAAAGCTTTTATAGATGCAAGAAATAGAAAAGATGGACTAAAGGTAGATTTACATACCAAAGAGCTAAAAATTCATGCACAAGGTAATATTGAAAAGCAAAATATTGATGCCTCTATCGAGGTAAACTCTATACAAAGAGTTCAACAAGAGTTTACAAATCTATATCCTTTTGAAGTTTTTCCAGCCAATGGCTCTATAAAATTAAAAGCCAAGATGAGAGGAGAGAAGATTTCTGCAAATCTTACCTCTCCCAAGATAGAACTAGAGGGATTTAATGTAGAGCATATAGATATTGATGCAAATTATCAAAAAGAGCTTATCACGATAAATAAGCTTAATTTGGAGACAACAGAGTTTGAAGATAATAGACTCAATAGAAAATTTTATCTCAACAAAAAGGGTAGAATCCATCTAGGAGAGCGTAGAGATGTAGAGTTGGATATACATCCAAATATTTTAGTAGATTTAAAAGGAACAAAAGAGAATCTAAACGGTTCAGTATCAATCGACTCCTTGCCATTAGGATACCCAGATTATGGAGAGGTTATCTTGACCACCAATATCAACTATCATCAAATTGGGAAAAAAAGAAGAGTTATAGGTAATATTGATTTAAAAGATTTAAAACTTAGCTATGAAGCAAAATTTCTAGACCCAGCTAATGATTCTGATGTTATTGTTATCTCAAAAAAAGATAAAAAGAAAAAAGAGGATAACTCCTTTTTAGAGAATACCTATATAGACGTAGATATATCTGCAAGAGATGCTCAATACAAAACCAAAGATATTGATTTGACATTTAGAGTAGACCTAAAAGCCAAAAAAGAGTTTGGTAAAAATCTAGGAATGTTAGGTAGAATCAAAGAGATTAATGGTGTAGTCGAACAACCACCTAAGATATTTAACGTGGTTGATTCATCAGTAGTCTTTAGAGGATTAAAAGAGATTAATCCTCTACTTGATATTACAGTACAACATGAGCTTCCTGATGTACTAATTACTATCAATATACATGGAGATGCTAACCGTCCAAAGCTTGATTTCTCTTCTGAACCACAAATGCCCAAAAAAGATATATTGTCCTATCTTTTATTTGGTGTCTCAACAGCAAAACTATCAGATAAAGATACCAATCTAGGACGAGAAGCTGAACTATTTATTATGAACCAAGCAGCTAGAGATTTGGCTTATGAGCTTGACCTTGATAGAGTCTTGATAAAAGATGATGGAACAGGAGAGGGATATGCTGTTCAAGTAGGTAAAAAGATTGGCAAAAAGAGTATATTTGTAATTGAGAATTCAAAAGAGGGAAACTCCTTTATATTAGAGTATAATATCAATAAAAACATTAAAGTAGAGGTAGCACAACACCAAAAAACTGTTCCATCTCAAAGTATTGATGTTTTTTTTAGAAAGAAGTTTAGATAAATTAAATGTAACTTTTAGTTACATAGTTTATCAATATTTTAAATTGATATTAATATAGATATAGAAACATCACATTTTTAAAATAGAATTTAAAGATATAGAAGGAAAAATTTTGAGCTTAACTCCCATAACATTACTTTATATTGAAGATGATGTAGATATTCAGATGATATACCTCTCTCAAATAGAGACTTTTGTAGATAATGTTATCTGTGCTTCTGATGGAGAAGAGGGTTACAACTCATATCTACAACATAAACCAGATATTATATTGCTAGATATAAATATGCCAAAACTTGATGGAATATCCTTGGCTAAAAAAATTAGAGAAGTCGATAGTAAGGTAAAAATCATTATAACAACCTCTTATGCCGACCAAGATAAACTACTTCAAGCGATTGAACTATCGTTGGTCAAATATATTTTAAAACCAATTAATCCAAATATACTAAGAGAGACTATTTTAAAAGCCAAAAAATCTATAGTATCAGAAGAGAAAAAAGAGGAAGATAAAATCTTTATTTTAGAAGAGAAGATAGTTTGGAATGCAACAAAAGAGAAACTATTTTTAGAAGAAGAGGAGATTAAACTCACTAAAAATGAGAGACGACTCTTAATACTCCTCTCGACAAATCCAAATAAGGTTTATAGCTTTTTTGAGATATTTGACTATCTCTCTTATGATGATTTTTATAAAGAGTTTGATGCCAATCAAATTAGAGCATTAATAAAGTTATTGCGTAAAAAAATTCCTAAAAAATCTATTATCAATGTCTATGGAGAGGGATA
>JALSOO010000030.1 GCA_026986355.1 Campylobacteraceae bacterium
CCTCTTTTATACAAACAGTAGCTAATGCTGTATAAAAGGTCAATAGAATACCTGCTGAAACGACAGCTAATACTAAGTAGAAGAAATCACGTTTCCATAGAAATAGTATTAAAAAAAGTGTACTCAATATAGTTAAAGAGTATTTTTTTAGCTTTTCAAAGCTATCATCTTTGGGATTTAGGTCTGTCTGTGCAGCTACTGTTCCATCATGAAGTTTAATAATGAGTGTTTTTTCTACAAAAGTATCTTTTGTTGTATCAAAATAGGTAAAGGTTAATTTTTTATCTTTTGCAGGAAGTACGATATAGTAGTCTATCTCCATTTTTGAACCGATACGTTTTGCATTTTCTACACCATCTTTTAGTGCTGAAGGTATATAAATATCTTCTAAATTTGCATCATGTGCCTCTAATGAGATAGCAATAAGATTGGTATCTTTATCAAAAACAGATACTTGATGGTTCTTTATCTTTAGACCAGAGGCAATTACTCCTGAAAAGTTTTTAGATTTAGGTAGTTGTTTTACAGGTATTTTTACTCCATCAAGTACTTTTTCATTTCCATTTAGTGTTACTGTTATTCGTGGTATTATAAATAGTCTATCTGTAGTTTTAAAGTAGAAGGTATAAAAAGTTTTAGTTTCGTTCTTGATTATTTCAGGATTTTTTAGAATAGGGGTCTCGTCTCCTAAAAAATTAAAGCTTATATGAGGATTTTGACTAGAGGAGGTTACTATAAAACTTATAGGAAAAATCTGTTTTGCATAAACCTTTTTAGGAACATATGAAAATGCTACATCATCTGCATGAAGTAGCGAAATAAGTGTTGAAAAAAATAGTACAATAGATAAAAAAAATGATTTTTTACTTTGCATTAAGCGATTAGCCCCTCAAGCATTTTTATACCATCATCTGAACCCAATATCGTCTCTAATGCACGTTCTGGATGTGGCATTAGCCCAAATACATTTTTGTTTTTATTGCAAATACCTGCAATAGAGTTAACTGAACCATTTACAATAACTGTTTCTGCTTTTTCATTAGAGTATTGTAGTAAAATCTGTTGATTTGCTTCAAGTTCATTATATCCCTCTTCATCAATATAGTAGTTGCCATCAGCATGAGCGATAGGTATATTAAGAAGTTCATCTTTTTCACATTTTTGTAAAAAACTGTTTGAGTTATTTACTACTTTTAGTGTTTGAAATTTTGAGATAAAATGAAGACCGATATTTCTTTTTAATGCTCCAGGTAGAAGACCAACTTCTGTTAAGATTTGAAAACCATTGCAGATACCCAATACTTCTCCTCCCTTATCTGCAAATGTAAGAACATCTTTCATAATAGGAGAGAATTTAGCAATTGCACCAGAACGTAAGTAATCTCCATATGAGAATCCACCTGCTATTACTAGCAAGTCAGTCTCTTGTGGTAGTTTCTCCTCTTTGTGCCATACAATGGTTGTGCTACAACCAAGTTTTTCAAACGCATATTTGGTATCTAAATCACAGTTTGTTCCTGGAAATTGTAATATTGCTACATGTTTCATTATAGTAACTCAATTTTATAATCTTCTATTACGGTATTGGCTAAAATCTCTTCAGCCATCTGTGTAACCTCTTTTATCGCCTCATCTCTATTGGTAGAAGTTAATTTCAGAACAATCTGTTTACCCATTCTAACATCTTGGACACCTTCAAAATTCATGGCATCTAGTGCATGATGAATCGCTTTTCCTTGAGGGTCAAGAACGCCCTCTTTTAAAAATATATTTACAATTGCAGTCATTATTTCACTTCTCCTAAAATTCTATTTAGTACCTCTTGGTAGGCCACTTTTAGTCCACCAAGACCTTTTCTAAATCTATCTTTATCCATGCTTTCGCCTGTATTGCTATCCCAAAATCTAAAGTTATCAGGGCTAAGCTCATCAATCAAAATAATATTTCCATCACTATCTCGACCAAACTCCAATTTAAAGTCAATAAGATTCATCTCTTTATCTGCAAAGAAATCTTTTAGAATTGTATTTATTCGTCTTGCCATAAAACGAATATAGTCTAACTCATCTATACTCTCTACTAGTTCCAATATAAGACAGTGTTGGTCATTGAGTTTTGGGTCTCCAAGTTCATCATTTTTATAATCAAACTCTACCAAGGTAAAGGGTAAAACTTTTCCATCTTCAATACCTAAATTACGGCTAAGAGAACCTGTAGCTATGTTTCTAACAATTACTTCAATACGAATAACATCACACTTTTTATGCAACATATTATTGTCATCTAACATCTCCACAAAGTGTGTTGGAATACCTTTGCTATTTAATAGCTTAAATAGTTGAGTAGAAATTTTATTATTTAATGCCCCTTTTCCCTCTTCACTAGATTTCTTCTCTCCATTAAAAGCAGTTAAATCATCTTTGAATTCTGAAATAAGAAGATTTTCATCTTCTGTATGCCATATCTTTTTTGCTTTTCCTTCATATAGAAGTTCAGTTTTTCCCATTTTTAGTATATCCTTATATCTGGTTTGTAATCATTAGTGCTTTTAAAATATCGACACCACTTTTTAGTTGGGCATCTTTATATAAATCATCTTCTGTAATAATTTTTTTATCTTTTTTATCTTTTTTACTATCTTTATGTACACCATCTACCTTTTCAAGCTCACTCTCTAGGTGTTTTTGTAAATCTTTCTCTTTTATAGAGATACCCTCTTCAGCTTTTTTAATCTCTCCATAAGAGACCTCAACATCAGGAGTAACTCCCACGGCTTGAATGGTTCTACCACTTGGTAGATAGTATCGAGCAATAGTTAAACGTAAGGCTTCATCTTGGTTTATTGGCATGACTACTTGTACCGAACCTTTACCAAAAGTCTTTTTACCTACAATTACAGCACGTTTATGGTCTTGTAGTGAACCTGATACAATCTCACTAGCAGAGGCAGAACCACCATTGACTAAAACTACAAGAGGTGTTTTGGTATCTGTATCTTCACTTGTTGCATTATAGACAAGATTCTCTTCAGGAATTTTACCTTTTTGACTAACAATCGCTCCTTTTTTGACAAACATATCTACAACACCAATAGCTTGATTTAGAAGTCCACCTGGGTTGTTTCGTAGGTCAATAATAATACCTTTTATACCCTTATGTTTTTTGATAGCTTTTCTCATACCATCTACAACTTTTTGGTCAAAAGAGGTAATTCGTAGATAGAGAATATCATCTCCAATAGTTTTGGAATAGACGGATTGAATCTCAATTATATCGCGAATTATTTTTATCTTTAATGGTTTACTTTCCCCTTTTCTTACAATGGTTAATACTATAGGGGTATTGGGTTTGCCACGCATAATAGATACAGCTTTATCTATAGTCATACCGATTGTTGCTTGATTATCAATTTTTAGAATAATGTCTCCAGCTTTTACTCCTGCTCTATCAGCAGGAGTTCCTTCAAGTGGAGCAATTACGGTTAATGCTCCATCTTTCATACCAACTGTAATCCCTAGTCCACCAAACTCTCCATGAGTTTGAACTTGTAACTCTTTTGTCTCTTTTTTATCCATAAAAGAAGAGTGAGCATCAAGATTAGAGAGCATTCCTTTGAGTGCATTATTTATTATATCACTGGTATTAATATCATCAACGTACTGTTCTTCTATTATTTGTACAATTTTTGTAAATTTTAGATAAGCTTCTAATCTTGAAGTGTTTACAGACGATTCTTTTAACTCATTACTATCGGCATTTGCAGAGGTCGCAAAGATAAAAGAGGCAGTTACTGTAGATAGGAAGCCAAAGAGTATTGCTTTTTTATTTTTAATTATCATGTTAGTTGTTATTAATCCAATCATTTTTATAGGAGCTACATTTTATCTAAAATTGATAAAAATTTGATTATATTTATTATAAATAGATATAGTTTGCAACTAAAGTAGCATCTCTTTATATGAAAATTAACTATAATACAAGAAATAAATTTATTATATATAGAGATAAAAATTAGGAGATAGATATGAGTATTTTAGAAAAGTTAACACATCAAATGAGTTCGTCAATAGAGTCGGGTCTCTCTTTGGCACTGCACAATAAAAATCAAGAGGTAGACCCACTTCATGTTCTTTGGGGATTGTTGACCAATACCAATTCACTTCTACATCAAGCATTTAATAAAATGGGTGTAGATAAATCAGCTATTGAGTTGGAGGTAAAGAGTCTTGTAAATAAACTCCCAACAGTATCATCAGTTACAAAAGAGACGATTCGTCTCTCACAAAAGCTTGTTGGCTCACTGCAAGAGGCAGAGGGTGTAATGACTGCTAATGGAGATGAGTATCTATCAGTAGATACTTGGATTATTGCTAATATCTCTTCAGACTTTATTAAAAATAGTTTAGGCAATTATGTAGATTTATCCGAACTTCAAAAGACATTGGAGTCGATTCGTGGTGGAAAAACCATAGATTCTCAAAGTGGAGATGAATCCTTAGATGCATTAGAGAAGTATGGTATAGATTTAAATCAAAAAGCATTAGATGGAGAGTTAGATCCTGTTATAGGACGTGATGAAGAGGTGCAAAGAATGATGCAGATTCTTATCCGTAAAACTAAAAATAATCCAATTCTTATTGGAGAACCTGGTACAGGTAAGACTGCTATAGTAGAGGGATTAGCTCAGAGAATTGTCAACAAAGAGGTGCCATTAAGTCTACAAAAAATGCGTGTAATATCATTGGATATGACCAGATTAATTGCAGGTGCAAAATATAGAGGAGAGTTTGAAGAGAGATTAAAAGCTGTTGTTGATGAGGTACAAGGTAAGACAAATATTATCCTTTTTATTGATGAGATTCATACCATTATAGGAGCAGGTGCAAGTGAAGGTAGTATGGACGCTGCAAATATACTAAAACCAGCTCTTGCACGTGGAGAGTTACATACTATTGGAGCAACAACACTCAAAGAGTATCGAAAATATTTTGAAAAAGATACAGCTCTTCAGAGACGTTTCCAACCTGTAAAGGTTGATGAACCATCAATAAATGAAGCTTTACAGATTTTACGAGGAATCAAAGAGCGTTTGGAGTCACACCATAATGTAACAATTATGGACTCTGCATTAGTTTCAGCAGCGAAGCTTAGTGATAGATATATCACTGATAGATTTTTACCTGATAAAGCTATAGATTTGATTGATGAAGCAGCAGCAGAACTAAAAATGGAGATAGAGAGTGAACCGACTGAACTTGCTAGAGTAAAGAGAGCCTTATCAACACTTCTTGTGGAAAAAGAGGCACTCAAAATGGAAGAGGGAGATAAAAACGCTTCACGATTAGCTGAAATTGGAAAAGAGTTAGCCGATTTAGAAGAGAAAAAGATATCTCTACAGAGTCAATTTGAGACAGAAAAAGAGGTTTTTAATCAGATTGCTACACTTAAGAGTGATATAGAATCGTTGCGAACCAAAGCTAGTATGTATCAAAGAGAGGGAGATTTCTCTAAAGTTGCAGAGATTACTCATGGAGCTATTCCTGAAAAAGAGAGAGAGGTAGTAGCTCTTGAAAATAGATGGAAAGAGATGATGAGAGAGGGTACTCTACTCAAAAACTCTGTTGATGAGGAGATGATAGCTACTATTGTAAGCCGTTGGACAGGTATCCCTGTAAACAAGATGTTGCAGAGTGATAAAGATAAGATTCTAAATGTAGAGAAGATATTAAATCAAGAGGTTGTAGGGCAAAACGAAGCACTTCATGCAGTAGCTAGAGCAATTAAGCGTAACAAAGCAGGTCTTAGTGATACCAATCGTCCTATTGGTAGCTTTATGTTCCTTGGACCTACTGGTGTAGGTAAGACACAAGTAGCAAAAACATTAGCAAAGTTCTTATTTGATAGCGAAAAAGCTCTGATTCGTATAGATATGAGTGAATATATGGAGAAACATGCAGCATCACGTCTAGTTGGAGCACCTCCAGGTTATGTAGGATATGATGAGGGTGGACAACTTACAGAAGCAGTAAGAAGAAAACCATATTCGGTTGTACTCTTTGATGAGATAGAAAAAGCACACCCTGATGTCTTTAACACTCTATTGCAAGTTCTTGATGATGGTCGTCTAACCGATAATAAAGGGGTCACAATAGATTTTAAAAATACGATTATTATTATGACCTCAAATATCGCTTCAGATAAGATTATGCAATTTAGTGATAAAAAAGAGAGAGAAAAAGCAGTTAATAATGAATTGAAACGACACTTTAAACCAGAATTTCTAAACCGTTTAGATGATGTTGTAATCTTTAATCCATTAGATTTAGAGGCGATTACTTCTATCGTTGATATACTCTTTAGCTCTATTCAGAAAAAACTAGCAGATAGAGATATTGATATTGAGTTAACACCTAAAGCTAAAGCCTATATTGCAGAGGTAGGATTTGACCCAGATTATGGAGCAAGACCACTAAAACGAGCCTTGTATGAAGAGGTAGAAGATAGATTGGCTGAACTTATATTAGAGGATAAAGTAGTCGAGGGTTCTCATCTACTATTTGATGAGGTTAATGGAGAGATAGTTGTTAACATTAAATAGATGAAAATTCCTATTATTTTAGGGATATTATTTGTACTAATAGTATCCCCTTATTTTTTTAACGATAAAAGCTCTTCAACTCTTTATGTATCAGGAGATGGAACAGGAGATTATAATTGTGATGGTTCAAAAGACCAGATAGAGATTAATATGGCATTAGAGCGTGTTGCTTTAGATAAGGAGTATAATATAGTACATCTTAAAGGTCCACATACTTATCTGGTAGACTCCTCAATCTTGATGAGTTCAGATACTATACTAGAAGGAGAACAAGGTGTAGTTATCAAACTTATAGATAATGCACATTGGTCAAAGTTTAATTCTATTATTCGTCAAAAAGATTTTTCTTTGACTCAAGATTATATTGATGGAAAAAGATATAAAAATATTACTATACGCAATTTTGAGATTAATGGTAATGCTAATAATCAGAAAGAACCAGCAGGTCAATCTTATTACTCTTTAATATTTTTTCAAAATACAACTCATATAAAAATATACAATATGTATCTACATAATAATTTAAATGATGCCATTACTATTACAAGTGCAGGAGTGCAACCTATATATACGCATATTTATAATAACCGTATTAGTAGTGTAGGGCATGATGGTATATATATATTATGGTCAACTAATTTTGATATATATAATAATATTATTACAGGGCATAGAACAGATGCAGGTATACGAGTAGAGAATGGTAGTGATTTTAAAATTTATAATAATACTATTGGAAATAATCCTGATAATGTATACTCTGGCTCTTCTGCAATTCAGATAGAATCAAAAGGAGATTTATCTCTTCATAATGTTAGTATAACTGATAACTATCTATTTGGAGGTAGTTATTATCATGGTATTTGGTTAAATAGAACAACAAATAGTGGAGATTTAGAGTCTCATAGTGGTGTATCTATTACTAATAATATAATCTCTTCTTATCGCGGTTCAGGAGTTTATATTAATGGTTTTAATGATACTAATATCTCTAATAATATTATTGAAGGAGATAAATCAAATTCTGATGCTATTGGAGCAGGAGTAACATTTACTACATATCCAAAAAGCAATATTAAAGGATTCAAAACCATAGTACGTGGTAATATCATTATCAATAATCCAAAATATGGGCTAGAGAATCTTGCACCAAATAACCATATATTTATATCAAATTATAACTATATCTATGGAAATAAGAGAGGAAATTACTTTAATACAGCATCAATAACGGATAGATATAAAGAGACAAATTTAAGTAGAGTTTTAAAAGACAAAGTCTATCCCATACTGCATAAAATATGGAGAGAGGCAGAATCTAATAATAGTATTTATAATGGAGATATGGGTACAAAAAAAGCAAGAGAGTTGTATCATTTGCCATAATTGTATCCATATCCTAATCTTCCATATCTACTGTTTTTATCTATTTTCATATCATTTATAATAATAGCTATTGATTCTATACATCTATCTTCTTTTATTCGTTGAATATCAGCTATATAATCTTTTTGTGATAATTTTGCTCTGACAACTAATAGAACAATATCACTATATTTAAGAATAGAAGTTGTATCGGTTACACTACCAATTGGAGCAGTGTCAAATATTATATAATCATATCGTTTTTCCAAAGATTTTATTAGATTATCTAGTTTATTACTTAATAATAGTTCTGAGCCATTTTCTAGTAGTGTACCAGCGGGAATAAAATCTAGGTTTTTATCTATTGGAATAACTATCTCTTTATAATCTTCACTTATAAAATTACTAATTCCTTTATCTTTAGTAGTAATATTTAACTCTTTGTGTAGTCTTGGCTTTCGTAAGTCTAAATCTATAAGGAGGACTTTTCTATTAGATTTTTGAATAATCTTTCCTAGTTGAGCAGTAATTGTAGTTTTCCCCTCTTTTTCAATTATTGATGAGATTAATATTTTTATACAGTGATTTTTTTCTAAACGTTTAAATTCTAAATTAGTTCTAATTGTTCTTAGCCCTTCTATAAATATATAAGAGTCACTTTTTTTAGATAAAATTCCATAAATAGGTATTTTCGTTAATTTCTCTATATCATAAGGATCTAAAATTTTTTTACTTAATAACTCTTTTATTATCACCATAATAATCCCAAATAGTATACCTACAATAACACTAATCATGAGTATCTTTTTTATATTTGGTTCGATATAGCTCTCTGGAAGCGTTGCATTTTCAATAATTTTATTATTTGGAATAATTGAAGCTTTTTTAATCTCTGTCTCTATTTTTTTTTGAAGTAAAAAGGTATATACCTTTTCATTTAAGCTAAATCTTCTCTCTAAATCTTTATTTACAATTTTTTTGGAGGGAATAGATTTTAAAAGTATTTTTTTCTCTATTATCTCCTTATTTAGTAGATTTGATTTTCTTTCTAAACTTTTTTTGATTACTTCTAAGTTATTAATTATTTTTGATTTTAGAACATATTTATCTTTTTTTAGATTTTTTAATTTAGAATCTATATAGGAGTAGATTCTATCTTGAATATTACTTATCTCTCTATTGAGAGATATGACTTCAGGATGTTTTGGGGTTAGTGTCTCTAAAAGTTTGTCTATTTCAAACTCTTTATTTTTCAAGCTATTAATAAATTGATTTAATTTGTTATCAGATATGGTAGAATTACTAATATCTTTTTTTTGAAACTCCAGTTCTCTTATCTTCTTATCATCTTTTCTATAATTACTAATGATAGAGTTAATTGAAGATATATCAATATCACTATCGTTCAATAGTGTTGTTGTTAGACTTCCATATTTTAAGTTATCTATAACGGCTCTAATTGCTTTTAATTTTAAATATACTCTTTTATATTTCTCTTTTTTATTATTTATTTGAGTTAATAGTGATGAAGAGGAAGCTATTGCAATAGAAGTACTATTTTTTTGTTGATATTCTTTTAGTTTATTACTTTTTTTTTGTAGATTTCTTCTTACATCATTAATTTGTTGATTTAGAAAAATAATAGTATGTTCTACCTCCTCTTTTCTATGCTTCAGATTATAGGAGATATAGCTCTCTGCAATCTCTTGGACTATATTTTTGGCTCTATTAGCAATAGTATCTCTATATGTAAGAACAAGAACGTTATTAGCACGGCTAACTTCCATATTTGAGATAATGATATTCTCTTTTGTATTGTTGTCTTCATTAGTAAATAAATTGTTTTTTTTATCTATTTTATCAATAATTGTTCCTATGAATTTTTTAGAAGTAATCTTTAATTTAACCAGCTCTAATTTATCATTAAGTGTAATATCTTCACTCCTCTTTTGGGGAGAGATTAGCTCATCTAATATTTTTGAATTATCATTATCCTCTTTTATAGAGAGCGTTATACTAGAGGAGTATATAGGTGTTGTTGTGTATATTTTTAATATACCTAATAGTATAAAAAGTATTAAAATTGAAATGAAAAGAGAAAAATTCTTTCTTATAATTTTAAATACTTTAGTTAAGTTAATATCATCTTCATCTACAGGTTTCATAAGTATTCTTTTTTTATTTTATTTTAACATATTAAAATAAAATTTTATACTATAAAACATGTTATTATCTATTTAACACTATTTTTTTTATAAAATTTTTACTTTTTCTTAGAATTAATATTTTATACCACTCTATAGTGCTTTTTGCCCAGTGTTCAGGGTGAATATTTAACATGAGTTCTTTTGGTAAATTACCTTTTTTAATCATATCTATCAAGTCATTTGTACTTTTTATATTAAAATTAAATATTGTATCAACTTTATCTCTTAAATTTATACGTTCATCTCCCCATGCTCTTCCTGCATCTGTAGCGTAGAATACTCTATTGAAATCTATATCAAAGTAGGGCTCACTTACTATCTCATACTGTTTATAATCATACTGTTTCCACAAATCTCTACTGTCCCATTTGGAGGTTGGTCTTCCATGCATAGCTATATGTCTAATAGGATAGATTTCTCTTAACCTATTTAGGTTAAATTCAAAATCGTCTATAGCCTCTTGATAATCTCCACTCTTTTGGGCTAGAGACTCATAGTGGTAACCTATCTCGTGTCCCAAACTTGCTATCTCTTTTATAATATTGGGTTTAAATGTTTGATATATAGTTCTAAAGTAGTAGGTAGATTTTATGCCCATATTATTCTCTATTTGTGCCATCTCTAAAGAGTTATTTGGTCTTCTATCTACATCATGACGCATTATAATAAAAGGTCTATTTTTATTATAATTGTCACTAAAATACTCCTCTACTGTAATAAATATATAACCATTGTTTATAAATGTATTGAGTAACTCTTTATATATAGTATGTGTAAAATCTCTCATCTATTTAAACCTTTTTTGATAGTTAGGATTCTCTTTTAGGGTCTCTTTACTTTTTGGATAGTTTTCTACAAACCATATAAGAAAGGCTGTTACATCTATTTTCTGAGATAACATTACATCTCTTTTGTTTATAAACTCATCTTTTTTATTGTTCTTTAAAATTTCTATAGATTTATCTATTATTTTATCTATTGAGAGTAGGTATTGGATTAATCCGTACTTCTCTTGTTGTTTAATCGTATTGGGGTGTAGTGAGTTTATATATATAGTTGGTGTTCCAAGCATTGCTGATTCACTAGCCATGGTTGCACCCTCTCCGATAAAGAGTGATGCAAAACTCAAAGCATCATGCATCTTCTCTGGAGGTATCTTTATCTGATATTTTTTTATTTTATTGGGTAGCTCTCCTTCTGATGATATAAATATTTTTACTTTAGTAGATAGCTTTTCTATAAGTTTAATCTTCTCTTCTAGTTTTAATCCAACTTGACCTATATCATGTGTTGCATTCCATGAGACAAAACGTACTATTATATAATGCTCATTACTTGAAATTCCTAAAATTTCATATATATCTCTATTTGGAGTAAACCAATTAGGGTGTAGATAGGCTAATTCATGGTAGCCACTATATTCAACTATATTATCTCCTCTTAATGGAGGTATTTGGAATTTATTGATAAATATAGCTTCTGTAAATGGTTTATATAGCCTTACTTGTTCCATATTGAATGTATCTTCAAAAGATAGATGAGGTTTTTTTAGGATAAAAGAGGCATGTGATGCATACATTGAACCTGCACTTAGAAAGATATCAGGTTTAAATTTTATACCTGCTACTATCTCTTGTATATCAAATTTAATTAATCCAATTATTTTTCCCCATATTGATTTAAATTTTTTTCCAAATACAATATATCTAAAGCCATAACTCTTTAGAAGTTCTACTTCAAACTCTTTATCTCTACATGTAAAGAGTATATTATGCCCTCTGTTTTGCATAGTTAGTGCAAAATTTTTCAACAGATGTACATGTGCAGGGTGTCCTATATCTATTAATATTCTCATCTTCCATACCTCATATTTTTATATATTTTTTTTGCTTTATTCTTGGCATAGTTAAAAAAGTTATCATTCCATACTCTATAGTATGGAGTTAACTCTCCTCCAAATCTTCTATAAAACTCCTCTACACCAAATAGCATAGAGCCTTCAAAATCATACAATTCACACTTATCATGTAAATCTATAATTGTCCAATGTATTAGATAGGCATTTGCTCCTCGTATCTCATTGTTGACATCTATACCATTGAGTAGAAGATAGGATGATTTTTCATTATGTACTAGACCACATACAGCGATACACTGGTCATTACTATTATAAGCTCCATAAGATGTAAAGTTGTTTTTAATCGTTTTTGTATAGTTTTCCAATTTTTCTCTATTAAAAGGGGCTTTGCTCCCTTGTCTTAGAAACGTTTTATTGACTAAATCCCATAAATCTTCAAAGGGAATATTATTTTTAATAATAACAGACTCTTTTTTTGCATTTTTAATGTTTCTTTTTATATTTAGATGAAAATTATTATAAATCTCATCTAATGTATGCTCTCTATTGCTTATTATATAGGTATAGCGTGTTTGTTGAGTTAATCCATGCCAAGATAGTGGTATCCAATTTTGAAATTGTGGGTGGAAATAGTAGTCAAATGATTTTATTTTTTTTAACTCTTGGGTTAATATATCCATATATTTATACTCTTTTGCAACTATTTTTTGTCTATTTCCTTCCTCTTTTCTAAAGATAATTCCTAGATATTTATCCAACATTGGATTGGCATAGGTTTTTATTTCATTTTTTGCCAAAATAATTCCTGCTTTTATTATGTTTTTATCTTCAATAACTGCTATTTTATATTCAACTTGTAGGGCATCAAGATACCAACTTTTTGAAAATATTGAACCTTGTATTGAGTTATCTACAAACTCATTCCATAATTTATATTCATCTTTTTTTAAATATTTAAATTCCATCTATTTTATCTCCATCTCTTTTAACCATAGAGTTAGATTTATCCATTTCCAAATCTCTTTTGAACAGTTAATCTCTCTCTTTAAATGTCTTTTATACATCTCTATTGCTATATTGGTATCTATATATTTTTTTAGTATATCATCTGGATTTTCCAATATATCAAACACTTTTTTCTGAAAATACTCCTCTCTAAACCACTCATCTTCTGGGGTTTCAAATCCCATTTTGTCATATCTTAGTCTAATCTTTTCTGGTATAATAGATTTCATACTCTCTCTTAATATATATTTAGTAAGACCTTTCCTAATATAACTCTCATTGGTTTGCGAGAGTGTCTGCTCTACCAAACGATAATCAAGAAAAGGTACACGTGACTCAATAGAGAATCTCATGGAGTTTAAATCTGACCATTTTAGAAGATGTTCTAGTTTATACTCAAAATGGTTGATTAGTGCATCTTTGAGACTCTTAGACCCATATAACTCTTTTGAGACTATATTATTCGTTGCGTAGTTTTTGTAGAACTCTTTTTGAATATAAGAGTTTTTTTGAGTTCTTAACTTTGTTTTTAACTTTTCAGGTAATATAAAAAAGAGTAGCGTCTTTAACCCATAGAGTGATTTATGTTTTGTTGTATAGTGGTATATCTCTTTTGTTAACTTGAATAGAGATATTTTTTTTAGAAGCTCTTTGAAGTAGAATCCATAAAAGTAGTGATACCCAGCCAACTGTTCATCTGCTCCTTGTCCATCAAGGGTTACTACTACATGCTCTTTGGCAAGTTTCATTACACTATATTGAGCATAGATACTAGTCGTTGGTACAGGTTCATCAAGATAGTGAACCATATCTTCTAAATCGCTATAGAGAGTTTTTGCTATAGGAGTTATAAAGTGCATCTTTCTTAGATAGGAACGCATCTCCTCTATATAGCTACTCTCATCTCCAGTTTCTCCTTTTTTATAGACAGCAGAGAATGTTTGAATATCTTTTATATCTAATTTCTTTACAATAGTTGAAGCAATACTAGAAGAGTCCAACCCACCACTCAAGCATACTCCAACAGGTACATCTGACCTCATGCGTAGCTTTATAGATGAGGTAAATTGTGATAGATACTCTTGGCTATCTATCGGTTTTTTATTACATTTACTCTTTAGGTCATACCATTTTTTTAGTTTAAACTCTCCATTACTTTTGAGTATAAATGAGTGTCCATGTGGGATTTTATATATCTCTTTGTAAAAAGTAGTGTGATTGTAATCAGTTCTATTAAATACTAAATAGTTAAAAATAGCCTCTTCATTGATAGTTAATGGATTAGTTAGAGCCTCTTTTATCGCTTTTATCTCTGAAGCATATATAAATGTATCACTATCTTTATAATAATAAAAAGGTTTGATACCAAATCTATCTCTTGCACCAAAAATCTCTTTAGTTTCTCTATTGTAGATGACAAAAGCCCACATACCATTAAATCTATCCAAACACTTCTCTCCCCACTCTTGATAGGATTTAATTAGTACTTCTGTATCGCTTTGGGTTTTAAATATATATCCTTTCTCTATTAACTCCTCTCTTAACTCAATATAGTTATATATCTCTCCATTAAATGTCAAGATTAGATTATTATCATCACTAACCATCGGTTGATGTCCTGCATTGGATAGGTCAATAATACTAAGTCTTACAAATCCAAGTGCAACTTGACCATTAATAATGTATCCGTCATCATCAGGTCCTCTATGCTTGATAGCTTTTATCATCTTCTTTATTACTGCTAGATTATCTTCTTTTTTTGGGGAAAAATCTATTTTTCCTACTATTCCACACATTTTTTCTCCTTAACTATACCGTTATATATATTTACTATTTTTTTTGCAATCACATCTGATTTTAGATGGACTATAGCCTCTCGTCCATTGGTTCTTTTATTATATTTTATAGCCTTTTCTATCTTTGAAGCAAACTCTTTATATTCAAAACTAGAGATAAAACACCCCTCTGTTCTATTTATTATATCTTTTACATCTCCTACATTTGTCGAGACAATAGGTACATTACACGCCATTGTCTCTTTGATAGCATTTGGACTTCCCTCCCATAGACTAGTTAATATCACCACATCAGCTGAGTTATAATAATAAGGAATTTGCTCATTTGGAATATCTACTAGATAATGAAGTTCTATCTCTTGATTTCCAATATAGGTTATAGCATCTTTGGCAAGTTTGAAATTTTTTTCAACTCTATTAGGATTTGATGTAAATAGAATATGTTTTTTTTCTATATCCCACTGTGTCACTTTTAGTGCTATATCTCTAGGTATTGGTTTAAATCTATCCATATCTATGCCATTAGGGATTATAGAGACATCTTTTTGTCCAAATGTTTCATACATATCTTTAGACTTAACAATAGTTTTTGACCATGATAGACGATAGAATAGATAGATTATCCATCTAAACCATCTTTTTGCTTTTACATCATCTCCCATTAATGAAACAACTATATTTTTTGCTCCAGCAAATGATGTTACTATTCCTGAAATCCAATAGTGTGCATGGACTACATCATAGTTACTATTTTTAAGATAACTTCTTAATCTAAAGATAGATTTTATATACCCCTTTGCTCCTCTTCCTTGTATTGTAAAAAAATCAATTTCAACTCCCTCCTTTTTGAGGGATTCTCCTTGATTACTGACTATGGGGCTTATCCCATTTTGTGTATTACCACTACTTATAAATATTACTTTCATTCTTTTCCTTAAAATATATTATCTATTGTTCCAATAGTAGATTATAAAAATTAAAGAGATTACCGAGGTATAAAAGAACTCTTTAAAGAGTCTTTTTCTTTTTATTTTAATTAAATCTCTATCGTATTTATCTAAAAACCAAAATGCCACTATAAAAATAAAAGGTATGTGTGAAATAGCCTTTCTAAGTTCCAACCCATCCATCAAAAAGGTTAATGCACTCATCTCAAATATAATAAATAGGGATATAGGATATAGAGAGGTAAATCCTTTTTTAAAGATATAAAAGACTCCAAGCCAAAAAGGTATAGCTAATAGCATTCTATATATCAATCCTGAGGCATAAAACATGGTTGAGACTTTACTATCTGATATTAGGGTAGGTATTGGTCCTATTGTTTGAGAGAGTATATTTACAGCATAGGTAAAACCTACCCCTCCAATTACCATTCCTTGACTCTCTCTAGCTTCTATCAATGTATCTACTCCTCCTGTAGTATAGATATTAACCATTGTGATAATTGTTCCTATCATTGCTACTGCTCCTAATAAAATCAAAATAGAGCCTACTTTTATAGTAAGGTTTCCCTCTCGTGTAACAAGTGAAGTAATAACAATACCTGCAACAATCATCATGGCTATAGCAGGTCTAAATAGGAAAAGTGTTCCTAAAAATATAAATGAACTAATAAGATAGAGGCTATTTTTAGTATATATAAATTTATAATAGAACTCAAACGCTAAAAGTACAAACATTACCATTAAGCTCTCTTTTAACCCTGTGGAGTTAAAAAAGAGTACAAATGAGGAGATAGAGTAGCTTAGTGATGATAAAAAAGCATATTTCTTTGTCATAAAATTACTACTTAATCCAAATATAGATACAGCTGATATAACCGATATAAATAGATAGAGTAAATTTAGCATTAGATTAGATACATATATTTTATAGAGTGGATATAAGACCAATATAATTCCTAAATCATCAACATCCATAAAGCTTAGATAGTGTTTAATCCCTTCTATATATGACATATCTAATATCTCCAAAGTTAGACGATGGTATAGATAGGCATCTGAAAAGCTAAACATATAAAAGTTATCATTATAGATATAGGAGATACTGTTTTGTATAACCATGAAAAATAGTACATACAAAAATACCTCTATTCTTAAATATCTTCTATTATAAAATTTATCTTGTAGATTTGAATTAATAGAGAGAGTCTTATAATAGATTATAGATGTGAATATTGTAAAAAATATAACTAATGGATAGTTTGCTGTAATTTTTATGGATAAAGTAATATACAATATTATCGTTGCTAATATATATATATTATTAATTAAACCAAGCATAAATTCTCTTCTCTTTTATATTGACATCTCTGTATTTTTAAGCCACAGAACAAGATTGAGTAGTTTCCATAAGATATATCCATTATCTTTTTTCTTGCTTATATGCTCTTGCATTAGAGTTTCAATCTTTTTATTATAGAGTTCTGATTCTCTAATATTTTTAAGCATAAAATCTTTCATAGATGTTCTTAACCAGTGTTGAAAAGGTACTCCAAAACCTTTTTTTGGACCATATAGAATCTTTTTAGGGACAACATCTTCAAATGCTTTTTTTAGAATATACTTCTTATCTTTACCTTTGATTTTATAGTCTGCAGGTAGACTCATAGCATACTGGGCTAACTCGTTATCTAAAAATGGAACACGTATCTCTAAACTATTTGCCATTGTTGCCCTATCAACCTTTTCAAAATACAAATCAGGTAAAATAATATTTATATCCGTATATAATGCTCTATTTACAGGATCTAACTTTTTGAACTTTTCATAAAAATATTGATATCGTTGAAAAGGGTTAACCTCTTTTAGTCTACTTTTTGTGCTTTCATTAAGATAGTCAGCAGGGTCTTCATCAAACATCTCTTGAGATAATATATATGCCATCTCTTTGCTAGGATCTTTTTGATATAGTGCAAATAGAAATCTTAGACCCTTATATTTTGAGCTACTTTTAGGAATAACTTTTTTAAATAGTGGGAAAAGTTTAGATACTGCTTTGTAGGAATCATAGTGATAGAGTCGAATATATCTATGGTATCCAGCAAATAGTTCATCTCCTCCATCACCTTGTAGTATAACTTTCTCTTTTCCTTTTAGCTCTTTAGACATTAAATAGAGAGGAATATTTGCAGCATCTCCAAATGGTTGGTCAAAGTAGTAGTTAACATCTTCTAAAATATTTATAATATCTTCGCCTTTAATGTGCATCTCATTATGTTCTGTATTGTAGAAGTCTGCAATATATTTTGCATTATCTAGCTCATTGTCTCCATTGTTAAAATCAAATCCAGCAGAGAATGTTTTTATTTTTCCTTTATAATGTTTTGTAGCATATGCTGTGATTGCAGTTGAATCAATACCTCCACTCAAAAATATTCCAACAGGGACATCTGCTATTAGTTGTCTCTTTACAGCATTTTCAAATACTCTTTTTGTTTTAGATACAGCTTCTTCAAAACTATCTTTAGTTTGAGTTATATCATGGTTAGATTTGTATCTATCTATCTTTAGTTTATGCTTTTCTATATCATAGGTTATATACTCTCCTGCCTCTAATTTTTTGATACCTTTATAAAAAGTATTTTCTCCAAGTGTTGTAGCAAAGTGTAAATATTCATAGAGACCTTGATAGTTTAACTCTTTTTTTATAACCTTTGAGGCGATTATCGCTTTAATCTCTGAACCAAAGATTAAATCTTCTCCATTATGATAGTAGTAGAGTGGTTTAACTCCAAATCTATCTCGTGTTATATAGAGTTTATTTAGCTTTTTATCATAAATGGAAAAAGCAAACATACCATTTAACTTCTCAAATATTTTGACACCCC
This sequence comes from Campylobacteraceae bacterium, assembly GCA_026986355.1. Taxonomy (GTDB): domain Bacteria; phylum Campylobacterota; class Campylobacteria; order Campylobacterales; family Sulfurovaceae; genus UBA1140. The sequence goes on from JALSOO010000030.1 coordinate 18,662, forward strand.
AATACCCAAACCCTTCTAAAATTATCTCTGTATCGGATTCTTTATTAAAAACAACACCTAGATATTTAAGCTCCTTTTTTAAATCTAAAAAGTTATATATCTCTCCATTATAGACTATTATATATCTCCCGTTTTTACTAACCATTGGTTGATTTGAATCATCACTTAAATCCAATATAGATAGTCGGGTATGTCCTAATGCTAAATTTTTATTTTTTAAATAGTTTTGGTTATCTGGCCCTCGATGAGTAATTGTGCTATTCATCTCCTCTATGTCAATCTCTTTTTGGGATACATACCCACATATTCCACACACTATAAACCTCCATTTATATATATTTTTTTATAATTTTTTGTACAAATCTCTATTGAATATTTTTTGTTAAATAGTTCTATATTCTTCTTTTTTATCTTATTTATCTCTTCTTTGTTCAAATATAGAAACAGTTTAACAACTTTTAGATACGACTCTTTATCTATTTCTTTAGATAGAAATCCATTTTCCCAATTTTTTATTAAGTCTCGTAGAGAGCCAACAGGTGTAGATAGTATTGGTACTCCAAGAGATAGAGCTTCTAATGCAACGATAGGTAGTCCTTCATGAAGAGAGGTTATTACTAATGCATCAGAAGATTTGATATAATCTCCGATATTCTCTTTTGCTCCTAAATAAAAGATATTAGAAGCAGGATTGTCGTTTATATAGGATAAAAATTTTAATTCTTCAGAGGTATCTTTTCCTATAATTAATAGCTTTGAATTTTCAAGATTTGAAAATATATCAAGTAGAAGAGGTATATTTTTCTCTTCTGCTAATCTTCCAATAAAGATAAAAATTTTGTTATATTGATTCTCTCGAATCTTTTCAACCTCCTCTTTAACTTTATGAAAATATAAGCTATCTTTTAATTTAGATATACCATTATAAACTGTATAAAAATTCAATTCTGGAAAGGCATTTTTATATTCACTCTCTATATTTTCTGCTAAACATACAAATTTAATACGTTTAAAAAACCAAAATCTTGATAATCGTTTAAACGTATTTTCATAAGAATTAAACTCATTATGAATGGTATATATAAAATTTATGTTTTTGAAATATGGAATCAAAAACATAAAATATTGAAGCGTTGATATGAGATGTATATGAACAATATCTGGTTTTTTATTTTTTAAGATTTTATATAGTTTATAGATGAAGATAGGATTAAATCCTCTCTGTTTATCTAGCTCTATTAAATCTATATCTTTATCTAATCTCTTTGGAAAAAACATCCAATCTTGAACTTTTCTAAAACTTAATAGAGTAATATCATCTTCTCTATTGAGTTGATTGCTCAACTCAACGACCAATTTTTCTGCTCCACCATTTCCAAGTTGGCTAATTGTTTGTAGTATTCTCATAGGTTTTTAGCTCCATATCTTTAGATACTCTTGTGCTATTTTTTTATAGTCATGATGTTGTTTAACAAACTCTCTTGATTCTCTACCCATATCTTCTATACTATTTTTTTTCTCTATTAAATTTTCTATCACTTTAATTAACTCAATAGAGTTAGGAGTAACATTGATAATAGGAGAAGTTGTTACCCTATAATTACTCTTTAGAGACTCTGGTTCTGCTCCACCAATCACAACTTTTCCCATTGCCATTGCATAGATACCATTGACACCCAAAGAGTAGGAGTTCATCTGGTCAATTACAACATTTGTTTTTCCCATAAGTTTTAGATACTCATCGAGTGGTAATCCACCATCTATAATAAGCTCTAAATCATTTGGATATTTCTCTCTTAGATAATCAAATGCCTCTTCTACATATTTTGTACCTTTAAATCCATATCTATTCAATCCATGGAATATAACTATTTTCCCATCTTTTATCTTGTTTGGTTTATACTCTATCTTGTCTATATTCATAGGAATTGGAATTGTCTTTTTTATTTTATCTTGATTACTATACTCTTCATAGGCAATTTCATAATCGTACATTATCGGAATAATTCCATCAACCATATTTAATATATCAAGGTTGTGTTGGTATGCTTTTTTACTCTCCATAAAAAAGGTATCGGATTTAATATCATATTTAAGATAATCATCAAATGGACCATATCGCATCTTCTTTCGTGCAACTTTCCAAACAAATGAGTCTTCTCCTGCACCAACTAGAAAAGATTTTTTATTTCGTTTACATATATATTGTAGATACTGTTTAGCAGGAAATAGTTTTCGATACATTAGAAAAGGATTTATAATCTGTACTACATCAAATCCAGTAAGTTGATTGATATTTAAAATAGGAAAGACTCTGTTAGAGATACCATCTTTTAGTAGTTTATGATGATAGTTCAAATCAATATCACTCTCTATCTTTTTCCAACCATCTCCATGTGAAGCCAATACAACTTCATGCCCAAGTGCAACCAATCCCTCTTTTAAGTTCTTGTGGAAAGCACTAAACTCTCCTAATAATAATATTCTCATCTAAAAACTCCTCTAAATATAAAACTCATCACTATTAAATATAGTGTATAATTCAACGCAAATGCGTAAGTAACACCTACTAATCCAAAACTATTTAAGAAGATAACCGATAGTAGTGCAAAGATAATTCCAAATATAATCTCTGTTATAATAAAAACTTTTGTCATCGCTTTTGCTAACATTAGGTAGCCTAATAACCATGAAGCAATTTTAATAACATCTCCAATTAACTGCCACTTAAACAGCTCTAGCATGGGTGTAAACTCTTTTGTAAATGCTATATCAATAATATATATACGAAAAAAGTATATTGTCAAAGCCAAAATAGTTACAATTGGCATAATAATTATATATCCATTTAATATCTCTCTTTTTAGCTCTTTTTTATCCTCTATCTCTGATAATTTAGGAAGATAGTAGACTCCAAGAGATGTGGTTACGATAAGTAGATACATGGTAGATATATAGTACATTCCCTGCCAATATCCAGCCTCGTCCCAGCCTATATTTGAACCAATATAGTTTCTAATAAATAGTAGAACCATCGGTACTGCCATTGCACTAACAATGGTCATAAACGTAAATTTACCTAGTTTTATAGCACTTGATTTATCTATACCTAAAGTAAATAGTTTTAAATTAAACCAATCTGATTTTACTACAAATCTCAATGTTATAAAAAAGAGTATAGATTGATTGAGTATCAAAGCATATAATGCACCCTCAAGATGATAGAAAAATAGAAGTAGTGAGGTAAAAATTAGAGATATAATACTCCCACTAATATTAACTATTGTAAATTTTTTTATCTCTTTATGCCCATTTAAAATTGATAGCATTAGGGCATTTACTGCATAGAAAATAATAGTTATCCCAAATACTTTAAATATATTTATATACTCCAATGAGTTCAAAACTTTTTGAGATAGATTATCTGAAAATATAATTATAATAATTCCTAAAATTAATGAGCTTATAAATGTTATAAATAGAGCAGTACTCAATAGTTGTGCTTTTTTAGGATTATCTCTATATTCAGCTGTATATTTTATGACTCCTTGGTCAATTCCTCCTGTAGATAGTGTCTTGATAATAGCAATAAAGTTTTGAAACTGTCCAATCATAGCAAGTCCACTCGCTCCGATATAGATTGCTATGAGTTTGTTGATAAAAAATCCAGATAGGACTTTTATAACGGTTGAAATAGCTGTTAATATAGATGTATTAATTAAATTCATTAATGACTCTTACTATTTGTTGTGTATCTTCAATAGATTGTAGACCACTAATAGGTAAGCTTAAAACCTCTTTGTGTATTTTTTCTGTAATAGGAAAAGATAATTTATTCCACTCTTGATAGGCTTCTTGTTGATGAGGTGGAATAGGGTAGTGGATAAGTGTTTGTATATTATTATCTAATAGATACTTTTGCAACTCATCTCTTCTTTTTACTTTGATAATAAAGAGATGCCAAACGCTATCTGTTTCTACTATAGGAAGTGTAATTGCACTGTTTTTAATATTTTGTATATAAAAAGAGGCTATATCTTTCCGATTTGTTATCTCTTGCTCTAAATATCTTAATTTTACTCGTAAAAGTGATGCTTGTAGCTCATCTAATCTACTATTTACCCCTTTATACTTATTCTCATATTTTTTATGACTACCATAATTTTTTAGTGCTTTTATTGTATCGGCTAACTTTTTATCATCGGTAGTAACTGCTCCAGCATCTCCTAACGCTCCTAGATTTTTACCTGGATAGAAACTAAATCCACTTGCATCTCCTAGAGTTCCACATCTTCTATCTTTATAAAAAGCTCCATGAGATTGGGCAGAATCCTCTATAACCTTCAAATTATATTTTTTGGCTAATTTATATATCTCGTCCATCTCACATGTTTGCCCATAGAGATGAACAACCATTATTGCTTTTGTCTTTTTAGTTATCTTATCCTCTATTTTAGAGCTATCAATAAGAAGAGTATCTAATTGGGGTTCAACTAATATAGGGGTTAAGTTATTTTGACTAATTGCTAAAATAGAGGCAATATAGGTATTTGCAGGAACAATAACCTCATCTCCATTTTCTAATACTCCTATCTCTTTATATCCTCTGATTATAAGGGTTAACGCATCAAGTCCATTAGCTACACCGATACAATATTTTGCTCCACAAAACTTTGCGAACTCTTCTTCAAACTTACTGCATTGAGTGCCTTGAATATACCAACCACTATCTATAACGGTTTCACAAGCTTCTAAAAGCTCCTTTTTATATTGAGCATTAATTGCTTTTAAATCTAAAAATGAAATCATATTATCTCCAATTCATAAAAATCATGTACTACTGCTCTTGCCCCAAAACCCTCTTTTTGTGCAATCAGACCACTATTTAAGTATCTACCCCCATCTTCATTGGAGGTTCCAAAATCAAAATACTCTTTATCGGTATAAAAATGATTTATAAGTCTATCTATTATAAAATCCAAAGCTCCAATTTCTCTTCCTTGATTAGAGTTTGCTAGATATTGGGTATGTACTATCGTTTTATTTTCAAAAACAATAGCTCCTGCTAATATCTTTTCATCTTTTTTAGCTATAAATAGTTTTATATTATTTGGAAATAGTGTATGCAGAGAGTAAATTTCATCTAAGCTATGGACAGGGGTAGAGTTATGTTTTGTTTTTAGAATCTCTTCTAATAGCTCCCAAAACTCCTCATATCTATTTGACTCTTCTATCTCTAATGCACTCTTTTTTGCCTTATTTATAATCCATTTTCTACCCTTTGAGTATTTAATTTGATTTTGAATATAGATAGTAGAGCTTACATCTCGTCTAAAGAGTTTGGCATCATTTATAAATAGTCCATATCTATCCTCTTGTGATGCTAGATTATGATAAATATAGGGAATTGTCTTATATATAACTCTATCTATGTTTTGTTTTTTGAGATAGTTTTTTAACTCTTGAAATAGATTTAACATTATTTCTGTTTTCATCTTACTATCTATAATAAATCCACCAAAAGTAAGACCTTGATGAGAATAGAGTATATTATCTACTATATTTGCAGGAAGAAGAGCGATTAACTTTTTTTTATCATCAAAAAATAGTAGTGAATAGTCTTGAAATCTATCGCTATGGTACTCCATATAATCTCTATAAAAAAAGAAATGAGAATTTTTTGCATTTTTTATAAATCTATCCCATAATGGTTTGTGCTTACTCTTATATCTATCTATCTCCATAATTTACTATCTCCAAAAAATCATCATAGTCTCGTATATAATCACTGTCTCTGTAGTAGCTATCCGAAAAAACCATTAAGATACAATCTTGACTGAAATCATGCATCTCCCCCCAAATTAGAGCATTTTGAAAAAGTCCAACATTTGGTTTATTTAGAGTATAGGTCTCTCTCTTTTTACCATTATCCAATGTAACTTTACAGCTACCATTAATGGCTATTAGTAGTTGTTTACTTCTATAGTGAGAGTGTTGCCCTCTGGATATATCTTTTTGTGTACCATAGATATAAAAGACTCTTTTAATATCAAAAGGAACATTTTTACCCTCTTCAAAAGGGATTAAAGAGCCTCTTTCATCTCCCATAACTTTAAAATTAATTAGATTATTATCTATCATTATATTTCTCCAAATACCACTTTACTGTCTTCTCAATTCCACTCTCAAAACTCTCATAAGCCTTCCAACCAAGTTCTCTCTCTATCTTGGTTGCATCAATAGCATAGCGTTTATCATGTCCTGCTCTATCTTCCACAAATGTAATTAACTCTTTATAGCTTCTACTTATTGGGACTCTCTTATCAAGTATTTCACAAATTTTATTTACTATATATAGATTGTCTCTCTCATTCTTTCCACCAATATTATATGTTTCTCCTGATTTTCCTTTGTGGTATGCTAAGTCTATACCTTTACAATGGTCTAATACATATAACCAATCTCGTATATTCTTACCATCTCCATATATTGGAATATGCTCTTCTTTTACTGCTTTTCGTATAATAGTAGGTATCAACTTTTCAGTGTGCTGTTTTGTACCATAGTTATTTGAACAGTTTGTTATAATGGTGTTTAACCCATAGGTCTCATTATAACTTCTAACAATCATGTCACTACTTGCTTTACTTGCTGAGTAGGGTGAGTTTGGAGCATAAGGGGTATCTTCTCTAAATAGTCCATACTCTCCTAGAGTTCCATATACTTCATCGGTTGATATGTGATGAAAACGGCATCTATTATAATCTTTTTTGTATTGAAACGGTCTATTCATCCAATATTTATAGGCTACATCTAAAAGGGTAAAAGTACCATTTATATTTGTTTTTATAAAAATATTTGGATTTTTAATAGAGTTATCTACATGAGACTCGGCTGCAAAATGTATAACTCCTTGTATATCAAATTCACCAAAGATATATTCTACCAACTCTCTATTACAGATATTCCCTTTTATAAATCTATATCTTGGATTATCTTGAATCTCTTTTAGATTATCTAAATTACCTGCATAGGTAAGTATGTCTAAATTTATAATAGAGTAATTAGGATATTTTTCTAAAAAATATGGTATAAAATTACTACCTATAAAACCAGCTCCACCTGTAATAAGTATCGTGTTACTTATCATTATCTATTATCTCCTTTAGATATTCTCCATAACCACTTTTACTAAGTGGTTTAGCTATCTCTAAAACTTTATCTTTATCTATCCAACCACTATTATAGGCTATCTCTTCAAGACATGCTATCTTGTATCCTTGTCTATTCTCTATGGTTTGTACAAATGATGAAGCATCTAGTAGGCTCTGATGTGTTCCTGTATCTAACCATGCAAATCCACGACCAAGAAGTTGAACATTTAATCTATTCTCTTTTAGATATATTTCATTAATAGAGGTTATCTCTAACTCTCCTCTTTCTGATGGTTTTACTCTTTTAGCTATCTCTACGACACGGTTATCATAGAAGTATAATCCTGTAACGGCAAAGTTTGATTTTGCTTTGGTTGGTTTCTCTTCTATGCTTATTGCTTTTTGATTTTCATCAAACTCTACAACACCAAATCTCTCTGGGTCTTTAACTTTGTATCCAAAGACAATAGCACCCTCTTTTAGTTTTGATGCCTCTTGAAGTCTAGGAGAGAAGCCTTGCCCATAAAATATATTATCTCCTAAAATGAGACATACACTATCATCTGCTATAAACTCTTCCCCTAAAATAAATGCTTCTGCAAGTCCATCTGGAGATGGCTGTATCTTGTAACTTATCTCTACTCCCCAATTACTACCATCTCCAAGTAAATCTTGAAAATTTTCAATATCTTGTGGTGTAGAGATAAGAAGAATCTCTCTTATCCCTGCCAACATCAAAACCGATAGAGGGTAATATATCATCGGTTTATCATATATCGGTAGTATCTGTTTGCTTATACTTTTTGTTAATGGGTATAGTCGTGTTCCACTCCCTCCTGCTAATATAATTCCTTTCATGAACTGTGAACCTTTCCTCCTATAAATTTTTTAATAAATCTATAAAAATAGTCAATATCTGTTGATATAGGTCTCTTTTTATAGTTATCTAGATACCTCTTTTCTGATTCGATAATCTCATCAAAACTTTGTGGATTATCGACATAGTATGGAGGTATAAGACCAGGTTTAAATTTCTCTCGATAGACTCTATGTTTTTTTGGATAAGCGTTTAACATAGTATCTCCTAATGGTCGTACTCCTATAAGTTTCAAATCTCCATTTAAGAGATTTAGAAGCATTGGTAGCTCATCTAGCCAATATTTTCGTAGAACTTTTCCTAGTTTTGTGATTCTAAAATCATTCTTTATTGTCCCATCATCACTCAATCCATTCTGTTCAATTACAAACGATTGAATATATTGAGAGTAGGGTTGCATAGTTCTCATTTTATATACATATATCCTCTTTCCACCTATACCTGTTCTTGGTATTTTTATTATCATAGAGGACTCTTTTTGAGGTTCAAAAGGAACTTGTTTTACCTTTCTTATCTCGAGTAGCATAATCTTCTCTTGATATTTGACGTTTAATATTTTAAAGCCCATATAGGATATATATCCAAGGTAGAGTTTTGTATCTCTTTCTAATTCTAAAATAAAAATTGAGTTTATCTGTTGTTTCTCTAACCCTTTTAATATCTTTTCTATATTTTTATTAGAAATACCACTATACTCAATGACTCTTTTTCGTAAGATACCCATTGGTAATCCTTTTTTTTATTTATAATTTATAAAAACATTCTGTTTTAAACTATTATTTTTTAATAGAGTTGAAATATTACCATTTTTTATCTTCAATAGATGTTATAAAATAATTTTAAATGTTATAGAGAAGCTACTTTAATATAAATATTATATAATATTCCTATGAATAAAATTAAACAAATGTTAGATAATGAAGTAAAAAATCGAAACAAGAACTCTGAACTATCTTATGATAGACCAGACCCACTCTTGATTGCTACTAGATATAGAGATGAGACTATTGCACTCATTTGTGCCTTGTTTGCTTATGGAAATGCTAAACTTATTGTAAAATTTTTAGACTCATTGGATTTTTCACTATTGGAATCATCAGATGATGTTATTAAAAAAAGTTTATCATCTCACTACTATCGTTTTCAAAACTCTGATGATGTAGTTGCAATTTTTATAGCTCTAAAACGTCTAAAAGAGATAGATAGTATTGAAAATATATTTTATGAGGGGTATAAAAGAGAGAATAATATATTAGATGGATTATGGAATTTTATAACCATACTCAAAGAGGTATATCCTTATGAGAGTAGGGGATATAAATTTTTAATTGGTTCTGTGCCTAAAAAGCCAAATTCGGCAGGTACGTATAAACGTTACTTGATGTATCTACGTTGGATGGTACGTTGTGATGAGTTAGATTTAGGATTATGGTCAAAGATAGATAAAAAAGATTTACTTATGCCACTAGATACACATACCTTTAAAGTATCACAAAAATTAGGTCTATTAAAGCGAAAAACTTATGATATGAAAGCAACCATAGAATTGACATCTACATTAAAAACTTTTGATAGATTAGACCCTATCAAATATGATTTTGCACTTTATCGTTTAGGACAGGAAAAAGTGGTATAATTTAATATAAATTTAAGGAATATAGAATATGCAATCAACAATAGAAATAGAGAATATTTTAGATTATATAAAAGAGAGTAGCCCAGGGCAAGATGAGTTTTATCAAGCTACGCAAGAGGTACTCTACTCGTTAAAACCACTATTAGATAGAGATAGTAGATACATAGAACACAATATATTAGAGCGTATTGTTGTACCCGAACGAAGTATGATTTTTCGTGTTAATTGGGTAGATGATGCAGGGAAAGTACAGACTAATGTAGGATATAGAGTACAGTTTAGCTCGACTATTGGACCATATAAAGGTGGTTTACGTTTTCACCCTAGTGTCAATTTGGGTATTATGAAATTTCTAGCTTTTGAACAGATTTTCAAAAATTCTCTAACAGGATTACCCATAGGTGGAGCAAAAGGTGGCTCAAACTTTGACCCAAAAGGTAAAAGTGATAATGAGATAATGCGATTTTGTCAAAGTTTTATGAGTGAACTCTATAAACATATAGGAAAACATAGAGATATTCCTGCAGGAGATATTGGAGTAGGGGCTAGAGAGATAGGCTACCTTTTCGGTCAATATAAAAAACTTACTGGAGAGTTTGATGGGGTTCTTACAGGAAAAGGTCTAAATTGGGGTGGCTCAAAAGCTCGTAAAGAGGCAACAGGTTATGGTTCTGTTTATTTTGCAGAGAATTTCCTAAAGGTATATGGTAAAAATTTAAAAGGTAAGAGATGTGCCGTTTCAGGCTCTGGAAATGTGGCTATTTATACTATAGAGAAGTTGTATGAGATGGGTGCTATTCCTATAAGCTGTTCAGATAGTAGAGGTACGATATATCAAAAAGATGGAATTGATTTACAAGCTTTGAAATCAATAAAAGAGATTCATCACGCTTCATTAGAGGAGTATGCAACGGTCGATTGTAAATGCAACTATATTCCCGTGAGTCAATATCCAAAAGGTGGTCATGCTGTTTGGCATCTTCCTTGTGATATTGCATTTCCCTCTGCTACTCAAAATGAACTAACATTAATAGATGCAAAAAAATTAGAAGAGAACGGTTGTATCTTGATTAATGAGGGTGCAAACATGCCAACAACAGCAGAGGCATTAAAATATATTCGTAAAGAGACAAATCTTCTCTTTTCTCCAGGAAAAGCAGCCAATGCAGGTGGTGTCGCTACCTCTCAACTAGAGATGAGTCAAAATGCGAGTATGTCACAGTGGAGTTTCCAAGAGGTAGATATTAAACTACGAACTATTATGCAACATATATTCAAAATAGCATATGAGACATCAGTAGAGTTTGATTGTGAAGGAGATTTGGTAAAAGGTGCAAATATAGCAGGATTTAGAAAAGTAGCCGACTCCATGATAGAGCAGGGGTCGGTTTAAATAGTTTTAGGAGAGTAATGCTCTACTCTCATCTAAAATCTTAAAAGACAAATCAAGTTTTGAGGCTCTTCCTAAATCTATACTATTATCTTTTGTTATAAAAGTGATACTATTATCTTCTGTGTCAAAACTACTACTATCTTCTAATAGATTGTAGCATACTGCATCTATATTTTTACTCTCTATGGAGTTTTTGGCATTTTTCAAGCCATTATTACTATCCATCTCTGCTTTAAATGCAATGGTGGTTAATCCAAGTTTATTTACCTTTTGTAGTACATCATCTGTCTGTTTAAGTTCGATTTTCCACTCTTCTCCAATATCTGACTTTTTAATCTTGCCAACTTGTGGAAATTTAGGAGTAAAATCGGCAACAGCAGATGCCATAAATAGATAGGGTTTTTTCTGTATTAGATGAACAGGTTCAGAGCTATTCATTGTAGCTTTGCTCATTTTTCCTTTTTTGGAGACACGTACAGCATCTACTGTATAGTCTCTCATCTCTTGGGCTGACTCTACATCTATTGTATATATCTCTGATGGTATATCTGAATGTTCTTTGGTAGTAATGAGACATACATCTGCCCCTCTTAGATATAGAGAGGTAGCTAGAGAATTTGCCATTTTACCTGATGAAAAATTGGATAGGTATCGTACTTCATCAATCTTTTCACGTGTTCCACCACCTGTTACTACCACTTTTCTATCTATCCAAAACTCCTCTTCTAGTAGAGCTTTGGCTGTTTGGTAAAATATCTCCGATGGTTCGGCTAAAGCACCATTGCCAGTATCTCCACATGCTAATAGTTTGGATTGAGAAGAGATAATACGAACTTCATTAACAGCTAACATCTTTAATGAGCCTACTGTATAGTGATGTTCTATCATATTGGTATTGGCTGATGGAGCGATAAGTATCGTTTTAGAAAAAGCAAGAGCCGTCTGCAATAGGATATTATCGGCGATACCTTTGCTTATTTTATTTATACTGTTTGCAGTTGCAGGTGCAATCACAAACACATCACATTTTTTTCCAATATCTATATGGTTCAAACTAGAAGCCCAAGATTCTGAACTCTCTGTAAGTACACTATTTCGAGTCAGAGCCTCAAAGGTCAATGAAGATACAAAACGTTCTGCTGATGGGGTCATTACTACATGTACAGATGCACCTGCTTTGACTAAAAGACGAGCTAAATCACAAGCTTTATAGGCAGATATACTACCTGTTACACCCAAAAGAACGCTTCTATTTTTTAAATTAATTTGCATAATACTAACTCACTTTGTTTTTAATAATTGGTTTATTCTAATCTCTTTTGCTGTGGGTTAGATGAAAATCTATTTTTATATTCTTAATATTGCGTTTAGTGTGTAGGTTTTTATATTTATATGCTATAAGGAGTTATAAAACTAAAAAGAGAAAAAATGATAGAAAAAAATTATATAAAACTACCTAGAGGAACATTTTTGATGGGTAGTGAATATATGCCAAATGAGATGCCCGTGCATGAAGTAACTATTGATTATGATATTTTGATGTCTAAATATCAAGTAACGGTAGAGGATTACATGTTGTATGCTCAAGCAACAGGAGTAGAAATACCAACTGATAAACATACGCATTTGGGAGTTGATGTTCCTGTTCGTAGGGTTACTTGGTTTGATGCGGTTGCTTATTGTAAATGGATGAGTGAACGTGAAGGTAAAACTATACGCTTACCAACAGAAGCAGAGTGGGAATATGCGTGTAGGGCAGGTTCAAATAAAAAATATTTTTTTGGTAATGATGAAACCTTATTAACACAATACGCTTGGTACAGTGCCAATTCCAAAAGAGTTACTCATAATGTGGGTACAAAAGAGTCTAATCCTTGGGGTTTGTATGATATGTATGGGAATGTTTGGGAGTGGACACTTGACCGATATGCTGATAACTATGAGACAACACCAATAGATGGAACGCATCATAAATTATACAGTGAGAAAGGTATGAGTCTGCGAGGAGGTGCATGGAGTGCTGAGCCTAAGAATTGTAGAAGTGCTAGACGTATCAATTTAGGTGCTACTTCTCGTAACTATTTTGTTGGATTTAGGGTTGTTATTGAGATATAAGATATTTAATAATGGTGGGTAAATTACCCCACCATCTACTTAGAGAACCACTTTTTTACTTTTGAAAAGGTTTTTTCAAATGTTGAGGTATGAGGTTTACTCTCTACTCCAAAACTAGTTTGAAGCTTTCTTAGTAACTCTTCTTGTTCATCATTAAGCTTTTTAGGGTATATGACAGAGACTTGTGCTATCAATTTACCTTTTTCTCCAGAGTGAACATCAGGAACTCCCTCATTTCTAAATATAAACTGCTCTTTATCTTTTGTACCTGCCTTTAGATTAAGCTCTAGCTCTCCCTCTAGTGATGGGATACTAATAGTCTCTCCTAAAATAGCTTGTGTAAAGAATATCGGAACTTCAATATAGATATTGACACCATCTCGTATGAAGTGTTCATCTTGTTCTACCTCAAAAGTTAGGTATAAATCCCCACGTTGTCCATTTTTGGCTCTATTTCCATAACCTTGAGCTCGTAAACGATTTCCTGTATCTACACCTGCTGGAATATGGATTTTGACACTATCTGGCTCTTCATGGAAACCTCTCCCTGAACAAGATTCACACTTTTTAGATACACGTTGACCCTCTCCATGACACTCTGGACATGTTTGAGCAAATGACATAAATCCTTGTTTCATCACAACTTGACCTTGACCATTACAGTAAGAACAGGTATCTAGTTTTCCACCCTCTGCACCTGTTCCCTCACAATCATCACATGGAACTTTATAGCGAATGTCTATTTTTTTATCACAACCAAAAACAGCTTCATTAAATTTAAGTTCTTGTTCTATCTCAAAATCTAAATTATACTTTTGGTTAGGTTGTCTACGTTGTCCACCTCCACCAAAACCTCCAAATCCTCCACTAGAACCACCAAACATAGAGTTAAACATCTCCATAATATCGTCCATGTTTTGACCTCCACCACCAAAGCCTCCACGACTTTGACCTTGGAGTCCTGCTTTTCCATATTGGTCATAAATAGCACGTTTTTGTGGGTCTTTTAATACTTCATACGCTTCACTTAAGTATTTAAATCTCTCTTCAGCCTCTTTATTATCGGGGTTTCTATCTGGGTGATATTTCATAGCAAGTTTACGATATGCCTTTTTTAGCTCTTGTCCACTACAAGTTCTACTAACTTCTAAGGCTTCATAGTAATCCATCTCTGTCATTTTTACTCCAAATATTTAAATTGGTCGAATTCTATCATATTTTTGCTATAATCCGAAAAAATATAGATATTAAGAGAGGGAAAAATAGATGATAAAACATATAGTAATGTTTAACTTTAAAGATGAAAATAAAAAAGAGAATTTAATTAAAGCAAAAAAGATGTTAGAAGGACTTTTAGAGAGTGTTCCAACACTAAAGAGTATAGAAGTTGGTATTAATTTTTCCAAAGAGAGTCGAGCTATGGATTTAAGCTTATATTCTGAATTTGATACTATAGAAGCATTAAAACTCTATGCAAATCACCCTGAACATTTAGAAGTGGTTAAATTTATAAAAAGTGTAGCTACTGAATCAAAAGTATCGGATTATAAAATATAGAACATTAATATTATATATAAGATAATTTTATCTCAATAATTTTATTTTATATTAAAGTATAAATCATAAAAAAACAGAAAAAATTATAATCAAAATCCTATTTAACAGCCCATAATATAGGGCTTTTAAAAGAGTCTATAAAATTTAAAAAACTAAAAAAAAACACAATTATAACACGTAGCTATTGCTATACTGTTCTTAACAACATAAGATTATCAAATATAAAAAATAAAAAAAGGAGAATAATACTTATGAAAAAGAATACTTTAGCAAACTTATTACTTTTAACTTCTGTGGCATTTTTTACTGCTTGTTCAAATAAACAACTTGAAACACCTAAAGTAGTTAAACCAAAATTAACAGCTTTAGATATCATAGGTATTGATACTACTGATACTCCTCCTGTAACTAGGGTAGCTACTGTCAAGTGTACTCCTTCTATTGAGGATATTCCTTTAGCAAAAACTTATCCTATGCCAGAAGAGTATTATACTCCTTCTATAACTATTAGTAGACCACGTCAAATTCAAGCGTGTGTGATAAATATAAAGCGACCAATAGAACATCATACTAGCAGATCAAATCTTGTAAATAATATAGAATGGGGTGCAAAAGAGCTTATTGGTCATAAATATGTTTGGGGTGCAACAGGTCCACGTACTTATGACTGTTCTGGATTTACTCAAAAGGTATATCGTGATGCAGGAATAAGAATTCCTAGAGTCTCTCGTGACCAAGCCAAAGTTGGAGAGTATGTATCGTTTAATAACCTAAGAAAAGGAGATTTAATCTTTTTTGATACTCATAAACACCCATCTGGAAAGGTAACTCATGTTGGTATCTATTTGGGTAATGGTAACTTTATTCATGCTAGTTCAGCAGCAAAAAAGATAGTTATTTTTAATTTCAATAAAAAAACATTTTATAAAAAACGTTTTTTATGGGGAAGAAGATTGATTAATAGTAACACTCGTTTAGCGTCATTGTAATAGTAATTTAAAATAAGATAGATAAATGAAAACATATAAAATAGTTATTGGAATAGTTCTGCTTACTGCCTCTCTCTTTTCTGAGGCAGTTTTAAATACAGGGTATAGATACAAAAGTGCTTTGGACTCAATGCCAAAAAATAGTGTTCGTGATTTAAGAACAATTAAGCAAGACCCTAGCTGTTTTAGTACTCAGATTAAGCCCATGAGTAAAAAAGAGCAGAAGAGATATGATGATATATATAATAGAAAATTTTTTAAACCTTGGTTTAGAAAAACGATGGGTCTCTCACAAAAAGAAAAAACATGGCAATTTGTTTTTGCAAAACAGAAAATATATACACGATATAGTAAACGACTCTCTAAAAAATGGTTTCGTTATCAGATTAGAAACTCTAATTTTAAACATTACCAATCGGTATTAAAACCTGCAATTACATTGAGACATACAGACCTTAAAATATATCCAACAAAACAGGATTTTTACTATAATCCTAAACGAACAGGAGAGGGGTTTCCTTTTGATTATAATCAAAACTCATCAATCAATATCAATACACCTTTATTGGTCTCTCACTACTCCAAAGATAAAAAATGGGTCTATGTACGATGCTCATATGCGTATGGTTGGTTGCCTGTATCAGATATAGCATTTGTAGATTATAAATTTAGAAAAAAGTTTATGAATAATAACTACTATGTCACTATTAGAGACAATCTATTTATTACAGATAAGAAGTTTAGAACTATTGTAAAATTGGGAACAATCTTTCCTATGGATAAAAAGAGTAAAAAATATATGATAGCATCAAAAAATAGAAAAGGTTATGCAGATATTAAACTTTTAAAATCGGTAAAAAAGTGGATAATCGCAAAAAAACCTATCTCATTTACCCCCTCTAATGTGGCATTGATTTCAAAACAGTTAGTAGGAGAACCTTATGGTTGGGGTGGCAAAATGTGGGCAAGAGATTGTTCTAGCTTAACCAAAGATTTTTTTGCACCTTTTGGCATCTTTTTGGGACGTAACTCAAAAGAGCAGAGTCATGATGGCAAGAGAGTAACTAAAATTAGATGGCTTTCAGCAAAAAAGAAGAAAAAGATTATTTTAAAAAATGCAAAACCTTTTCGTTCACTACTCTATGTAGGTGGTCATGTAACACTTTATATAGGAGAGAGAAATGGAGAACCTATTATTATGCACAACTATTGGGGTTCACGATTGAAAAATCATAAAAAACGTATCTTTGGAAGAGCAATAATTAGTACAACTGAGATAGGAAAAGAGAGAAAAGATATTAAAAGACAAGCTATGTTGATAAATACTTTTTCTAAAATTATATATTTTTGAGATTAAGGGTATAATTCCATATTTTTTAAGGCAAAAACTATATGAAAACTCAAAAATTTATTTTAAAACTCTTTCCTGAAATAATGGTAAAAGGCTCATCGGCAAAGCGTCAGATGGTGGGTCAACTCTATAACAATCTACTTAAGCTTCTAGGCGATATTGATACAGATATAAAAATTAAAAAGTTTTCAGATAAGATAGAGGTGGTTACACCTATATCTGTAGTAGATAGAGTACGAATAAGACTATTGAATACCCCTGGGATAGAGCAGGTGTTAGAGGCATTACAGTTTGATGATATGATGACTTTAGATGCTATCAAAGCAAAAGTATGTGAGAGAGTGTTATCTCAAATAGAAGATAAAACATTTGTTGTACGAGCTAAACGTACAGGAACACACCCTTTTAACTCATCTGAAATGGAGCGAACCATTGGTGGATATATATTAGCTCATTCAAAAGCAAAAGGGGTTGATTTACATAATCCTGAAGTTACAATACGCATAGAGCTGATTAATAATCAATTAAATATTATTAGTGATAAACATAGTGGTTTGGGTGGTTATCCTATTGGAACACAAGGAGATGTACTCTCTTTGATGTCGGGGGGATTTGACTCTACAGTTGCTTCATACTTGACTATGAAACGTGGGTTAAAAACCCATTTTATCTTTTTTAATTTAGGTGGAATTGCCCATGAGATAGGGGTAAAACAGGTATCATTTTATCTATGGAATAAGTATGGAGCATCTCATCGTGTCAAAATTATCTCTGTGCCATTTGATGATGTTCTAACAGAGATATTTCGTTCAACACCAGAGACCTATATGGGGGTTACTCTAAAGCGTTTAATGGTCATGGCATCTGAAAAGATAGCAAAAGAGATGGAGATAGATGCTTTGGTTACAGGAGAGTCTATTGCACAGGTATCTAGCCAAACGCTTCGTAACTTAGCACTTATAGACCAAGCCTCAAATATGCTTATTATACGTCCTCTAGCTACTATGAACAAACCTGATATTATTGATATAGCAACCAAAATAGGAACAAGACGTTTTGCTGAAAATATGCCTGAATATTGTGGTGTTATATCCAAAAATCCTATTACTCATGGCTCATTTAAACGAATGGAGCGTGAAGCTAAACGTTTTGATTACTCTGTACTCGATAGAGCAGTAGAGAACTCAAAAAGTATCTATGTTGATGAGGTTATCAATGATGTTACTACCAATGCACCTATAGAGATAATCAATAATATAGAGGATAGTGAATATGTTATTATTGATATTAGAGGAGAGGAAGAGACGATTAAAAACTCATGTGAAGTGTTGAATATACCTTTTTATAAATTAAAAACAGAGTTTAAAAAACTACCACAAGATAGAGAGTATCTACTCTATTGTGAAAAAGGGGTTATGAGTCAACTTCATGCACAATATCTAAGAGACTCTGAAAATAGAGAAAATGTTAGGGTATATAGACCTTAGCCAACATTAAGCTTTGATATGTAATATAGATTTATGAAATTAAAAAACATTAACTTAACTAACCCCTATTTAGCGCTACCATCACTCTGTTATGATAGAGTCAATCCTACTCCTCTCAAAAAGCCTTTCTTGATTCATAGCAATCAAGAGGTGGCAGATATGTTAGGTATAGATATATCAGATAGAGAGGCATTAACACACTTTGTAAATGGCGAATTAAATCTAAATGGAAGTGATACCTTTGCAATGTGTTATGCAGGTCACCAGTTTGGGCATTTTGTACCACGTTTAGGAGATGGTCGTGCTATAAATATAGGAACTATAAATGGCTTTCATCTACAACTAAAAGGGGCAGGGCAGACGCTCTATTCACGTTCAGGAGATGGTCGTGCTGTGCTTCGTTCTAGTATTAGAGAGTATTTAATGAGTGAAGCGATGTATGGATTGGGTATAGAGACAACAAGAGCATTGGCAATTATAGGCTCTGAACACTCTGTCTATCGTCAAAGTTGGGAAAAAGGCTCAATAGTCCTCCGTGTATCTCCCTCATGGATTCGTTTTGGTACATTTGAGTATTTTGCACACTCTAAAAATTTTAAAGAGTTAGAGGCTTTAGCCGACTATGCTATTGATGAATGCTATCCTCATCTTAGCAATGAAAATGATAAATATCTACACTTTTTTACAGAGGTTATGGGTAAAACAGCTAGGCTTATGGCAGAGTGGCAAGTTGTTGGATTTAATCATGGTGTTATGAATACCGATAATATGTCTATTTTGGGGCTTACTATAGATTATGGCCCTTATGCTTTTTTAGATGATTATGATACCAACTATGTATGTAACCATACCGACCAATATGGTAGATACTCATTTGGAAACCAACCCTTAATAGGAGAGTGGAATCTAAAAGCATTAGCCTTGGCACTTGAACCTTTGGTACGAAAAGAGCGTTTAGAGAAGATAATAAAACATTATGGACGACTCTATAGCAGACACTTTTTGTATCTAATGGGTAAAAAATTAGGACTTGATGAGGTTTTTGATAAAGATTTTGATTTTATCAAACAGATGCTTGGTATGTTGCAGTCTCTGCATGTAGACTATACACTATTTTTTAGAACTTTAAGCCGTTATGACGGAGATAGAAAAGGGTTATTAAAATTGGGACTTCTACATAGACCGATGAATGAGTGGTTAGATGAGTATGATAAATACTTAAAAAATAATAAAACAACAGAGGAGATACGACATAAAAATATGCTCAAAATAAATCCTAAATATGTACTAAAAAACTATATGCTTCAAGAGGCGATAGATGAAGCAGAAAAAGGAGTTTTTGATAAAGTAGAAGCACTCTTTACAATTGCTCAAAATCCTTATGCAGAACATAAAGAGTTTGAGCATTGGTCAAAAGCTACCCCTGATGAGTTTAAGAATCAGAAGTTGAGTTGTTCTTCGTAGGTTTAGCACAACCATTGCATTCTAATTGCACAAAATAAGGCTCTGGTCTATCCAATCTAGCACAGGTCAATCTCTTACCCCAAAGGCAACCTGTGTCTAAGCCTAAAACTTTTCCATCATAGTAGTAGTCTAAATTGGTATCATTAACCAGTGTTGACCAGTGACCAAAAATAGTTTTTAGAGGGATATCTTTCCTTGATGGACATGCAAACCATGGATATAACCCCTTATTTAATCGCTTCATATTATTAGGAGAGCCTTTTTGTTTAAAATCCAACTCTCCATCTCTTTTACAAAAACGCATAGCAATAAACGAGCTTAATATATACTTCTCTATATCTAATGAATTTGCCTTGGTATTAAATCTATTTGAACTCTTTTTAAACATATGTTTGAGCCAAGATTTATAGTTGCGTCCTTGAAGCCTCTTTTCTATCCGTTTTGAGTAGTTTATCGCCATACCTAAATCAAATTGAGGAGAGATACCTGCATGAGCCATAGCATAACCCAACTTATAATCAATATGTAAAAATGGTTGATAGCGAAGCCAATCAATCAACTCTTTTGCATTTGGTGCATCTAAAATAGGCTGTATCGTAGGATTTGGCTTTTTAATCCCAGCATGGATAGCAATAAGTGCAATATCATGATTGCCTAATACTATCTGAACTGAATCTCTAATAGAGTAGAGATAATTTAGCGTCTCTAGTGATTTATCTCCACGATTAACCAAATCTCCTGCTATCCAAAGTCTATCTACTTTTGGATTGAACTCTATCTTTTTTAATATCTTTTGAAAATTATCAAAACACCCTTGAATATCTCCTATCGCCCAAACTGCCATTAACTCCCCAATAACTCTCTATATTTTTCTAACTTTTGTTCAAAACTCATCTTTGCATAGGCTGAAGATGGAGAGGGTAGATAAACACTCTCTATCTCCAAATAGTCAAAGTGCATCTTAAATAATTTTTCTGCCAATCTACCTGTAAATACCACTTTTTCTATAGATGGATTCTCTTCTAAAAACTCTGCTATATTGTTTACCTCTATCTCTTCTAGTGAGCTATCTAATGAATTATCTCTACTACATGTAGATACCATATCCCAAAGAGCTATTTTACTCTCTTTTAAGAGCCAAATCTTCTGGTCTCTATTATTGATGGGATAGTTAAAAATATCAGATAATATCTTCCAAAATTGATTACGTTTATGCCCATAATAAAAATCCTCTTTGAACGAATCAATACTAGGAAATGAACCTAAAATCAAAACTCTACTATCTCTAAATATTATAGGTTTAAATGAATGTTCTATATTTTTAATACTCTATTCCTCTATTAAATTTAAAAAAGTATTATATCTTAATAAATCTCTAAA
Source organism: Campylobacteraceae bacterium (assembly GCA_026986355.1). Lineage (GTDB taxonomy): Bacteria > Campylobacterota > Campylobacteria > Campylobacterales > Sulfurovaceae > UBA1140. The sequence continues at coordinate 40,065 of JALSOO010000030.1, forward strand.
AAAACTATCCATTGGCATTATTATCTTTACTCTTCACTTAATCTCATTAATGAATCATGCATATCAAAATATGCTATTAAAAACTCAAACATCATACGCCAAAAGAGTTCCATTAGTAGAAATAAACCTATAAAAATAGCTATAAATATGATACGTTGAGATAGTGTTGTGTTTGATGTTATACTCTCTTTTAGAGTAAGTGATACTTTTTTGAAATATCTATCTTTTATCCATAACATTAGAGTAAATGAGAATATAGGGATAATCACTGCTCCAATATAGTAGAAGAGTATTAAAACCGTTGGAGTAATAAAGCTTTTAAATGTTAAAAAATCTATCATCTCTTTAATCTTGAAATTGAATTGGCCCTTCTCCACTACCATTTAGAAGTTGTCTCACATAAGGGTTGGTTGTATTTTTGAAGCTCTCATTATCTGCCCACTCTATAATCTCTCCTTCAAATAGAAAAGCCAAATAGTCAGCAGATTTGAAACTCTCTTTCATATCATGAGTAATCAATACAGAGGTTACACCTAACTCTCTTTGAAGTTTTAGGATAAGTTGAGTAATAAGGTCAGATGTTATGGGGTCAAGCCCACTTGTTGGTTCATCATATAGAATAATCTTGGGTTTCATAATAATAGCTCTTGCTAAACCTGCTCGTTTACGCATACCTCCACTTAACTCATTTGGTGCTAGTTGTGCTACACGTTTGGCATCAAGTCCAGTCATGCTCAACATCTTCATGACACGCTCTTCTATCTCTTTTTTTGATAAATCTTTTCTATGTTCACGTAGAGGAAAAGCTACATTATCAAATATATTCATACTATCAAACATAGCCCCATCTTGAAATAGATACCCTATGTTTTTACGAACAGCTCTTAGCTCCTCTTCACTGCAATTATCAACTTCAACCCCATCAACTACTATTTTGCCACTTGTTGGTTTCATTAGTCCAACGATATGTTTTATAATAGTCGATTTTCCTCCACCAGAAAGCCCCAATATAACTGTAGTTGAGCCTTTGGGAAAGATGAGGTTCACATCTTTTAGTACCTCTTTTGTACCAAACACTTTTTGAAGATGTCTTATCTCAATAAGTGGATTTGATTCATCAAACTCTATCTTCTCTTTGGTTTCATCTATTCTCATCTATTTTAGAGCTTTTTTTAGATTTAAAATCAATAGAGCTAGAGCTGAAAAAGCAAAGATTTTAAAATCCAATTCACTTGCAAAGTGTGTATTTTCAAATAGTTTACTACCTGTTATGCTCTCTCCCATAGATTGCATCTCTAAAATTTGAGGCATATAGTAAGAGGTAAATAGAAGTCCAGTAGATACTACCAAAAAAGTAGCCAAAAGAGACCATCTATCACTCTCAAATGCTTTATATTTTATTACTTCATATAGTATTACTACAACGACTAAGAAGTTAATAGCATAAGCTAAACGTTCAAATACTTGTGTCATCAGTAATCCCTCTTGGAAACGGCTAAGAAGTTCAGAACCCAAAAGTAGTTCAGAGTGAAAAATAGTTGGTGCAACCACAATCCCTGCTAAAAGTCCTGCCCCTAGTACAGTACCTAGTGATATAATCACGGTGTATGTCATTAGTTTAAATATCTTTTTTGTCATTTTAATCTCCTATGTATTGTTGAAATTCTTTATTTAAAGTCTTGTTGTCTCTAACTATCCATCGTTTAAAGGTAGAGTATGAAGATGCTTTGTTTAAATCTTCTTTTATCTCATCTATTAGAACTCTTTTTAATTTAGTTTTACCATATTTATCTAATTTAATATCAAGTTTTAATAGCTCCTGTTCCTCTTCTATGGTTAAGGTATTACTCTTATCAAATTTATCAACTAAACTCTCATATTTTATAATCTCATTTTCTAAAATTTGTGAAAATTCACTATCGACCTCAAAATAGTTCTTTATAATATCATTGTAAGAGGCTTTAGAGAGTTTCTCTCCACTTAGTTGTTCTATTCTCTCTAAATCATATACAATACTATTTTCTATAGATTGTAGGATAAAAGGGCTATGAGTGGTTACAATAAATTGTATATTTGGGAAAAAAGTTGTAAGTAGGGATAATATATTTTTTTGTAACTCTACATGAAGATGATTTTCTACTTCATCAATCAAGATGATACCTTCACAATCAAAGCTTTTGGATTTTGTAGTCTCTATTTTCAAAATAAGTTCTGTTACTATATCTATAATGGCAGAGTATCCAGCAGACAAGCCATTAAAATCAAAAGGTTCACGATTTTTTTTATATATAATAAAGTTGTACTCTTTTCTATCAAATTTTATCTCTAAATCTTTATCTCCAAATATCTGTTTTAGAATTCCTTCAAACTTATTAAACCACTCATCTATCTTATTTACAACTTCTATATCATTATCATCTTTAGCAAATGAGCGTTCTGCTTTTAGATTGACAATATATTGTAAAAATTTTTGATTTAATTTATCTGTTTTTTCTTTTGGGAAGATAACTTTATTAATACCTTTTGGTTTATCTGTTCTATTTATTCGTGTTGCAGAGAAAAAAGCATAGATAAAATCTAACTCTTCTACTTTAGCATAAAAATTTTTTTTATTAAAAATAGGATAACAACTTTTATATTTATTAACATATCTAATTAATGATTTTGGAATATCCTTTTTATCTTTATTTTCATAAAAAATTTCAATATCGTGATATTCCTTTAATAAATTAGTAAAAATAAAATTTAAAGCTTCTAAAACTGAAGTTTTACCACTTCCATTTTTACCAGTTAAAATCAAATGTTTTTTCTCATTACCTAGTTTAATATTTATATTTTCTAAATGTCTAATTTTAGTTATTTTAAGTTCTTTAATAAAATTACTCATAGTTTTTCCTCTTTTTCAAACTCAATCAAAAACCCTCTATCAAACCTAGCTAAGTCTTTATAAAATTTATAATATTTTACCCCAATATCATTAAAAAACTTCTCCATTGCCTCTTTTTGGTTATATCCCATCTCACAAGCTAAATATTTTATATTTTCGGCTTTGACATCTAAAACTATCTGTTTTAACAGTTCATCTCCAACTTCTCCACCAAAGAGTGCTTCTTTTGGTTCGTATTCTTTTACATTTTTTTCGAGTTTAAAGTCATTGGCAATATAAGGTGGGTTAGATACCACAAGTTCAACCGACTCACTAACCTCATCTAAAATATTGCTTTTTATAACTTCTACTCTATCTTCTAAGCCATATCTTTTAATATTTTCTCTAGCTACCTCTATGGGAATATCGCAAATATCAGTAGCTACTATCTTTAGATTTGGGAATTTTCTAGCTAAAATTATAGATATAGCTCCACTTCCTACACCAATTTCAGCAATAGAGGTTAAGTTTTCTCTTTTGATAATATCAGCTACTAAATCTATAAGTATCTCTGTTTCAGGTCGTGGGATTAAAACTCCCTCTTTTACGGCTAAATCAATATCATAAAAACTTGCACTACCTACTATATACTCATAGGGTTCATGGTTAGCTCTCCTCTCTATTAGAGATTTAAACTCTTCTATATTATCAATTTTATCATCATCAAAAGCGTGTAGATAGGTTCTATCTTTGCTTAGATGATAAGAGAGTAGAAGTTCTGATTCAAATAGAGGGCGTTCACAGCTATCTTGTAATCTCTGCTTAGCCCAAATTAAACTACTTTTTATTGTTGTCATTTATAAACGTAAAAATCCCATCATTTGGTAGCTCTTTTGCCATCTCATTAACAGCTGGAGTATCATATCCTAACTCTTTTAACCGTTCTATTACGGGTGGGTGTGTGTAGTAGAAAAAGGCAAATAGTGGGTGTGATTTTGGAAAGGATTTATTCTCTTCTATTAGCTTGATTAGAGCAGATACCAAGTTCTCTTTTCCACCTAGATTGCTACCAAACTCATCAGCTCTATACTCATTATGACGGCTTATAAAGCTCATAATTGGTGTAAAGATAAATGATATAAGAGGTAATAGTAGTATCATCATTGCTATCTCTACACCTGCATTTGGCTCTACCCTCATCTCAAAAAATAGTGACTCTGGTAGGTTTCCTAATAGAAAAAATAGACTAAATAGGAGAATTCCCATCATACCTATATTTTTCCAAATATCTCCATGGCTAAAGTGTCCTAGCTCATGTCCTAATACTGCTAGAAGCTCTCTATTGGTAAGTTTCTCAATTAAGGTATCAAATAGAACGACACGTTTGGATTTACCTAGACCACCAAAATAGGCATTTAGACGGCTATCACGTTTTGATGCGTCCAATATAAAGACACCATCACTCTTTAATCCTACACCATTCATCATCTTCTCAATAGAGTCTCTTAACTCTCCCTCCTCTAAAGGGGTAAATTTATTAAAGATAGGAGCAATAATAGTAGGATAGATAACATTAACTAAAATAGCAATAGAAAATAGAAGAGCAAAGCCCCATATCCACCAACTTCCAACATTTATAATAATCCAACTAAGTAGATAAAATATTACTCCACCAAAAACGATAAACATACCAATAGATTTTAACTGGTCTATAATATATAGTTTTGCTGTTGTTTGTGTAAATCCATACTCTTTGTCTATCTTGAATGTTTGATAGAGTTCAAACGGTAGTCCTACTAGATATCCAATAGCAAAAAAACTAAATAGAAAAACAATAGCACTTGTTACACTATTATCTATTGAAAGTGCATTAGTTAACCAATTAAATCCATTGGTAACCCACCAAACAAACATAACATAATCAACCAAACTGCTTACAATATCTAATCGCTGTTTTTTAATAGCATACTCACCTGCATTAAGATATTTATCTTGACTCATAAGCACTGCATCTTTGGCTTTCTCTTCACTGATATAACCAATCTGCATTACAGATATATAGATTTTTAAAAGGGTATAAATGGTAAATAGTACCATTGTTGTCTCTAACATAGTTAACCTTATAGATATAATTTGATAGGAGAATATAACCAACCAATACTTAAAAAGTGTTGGCTAATCAAAAATATTAATTTGTTTTTTCTGATTTATTTGCTTTAATATAGATAGATAATCCAACCATTAGTGCTGTAACCCCACCAATTAGATAGACGGCATAGATAAGTTTACTGGGGTCTGTTAATGCAAACTTGAAGACTAACATCAATGATTCGATTGAGAGTGCGATAATAATCGAACCTAAAAATCGTATCATTGTTTGGTGTCCATCTCCTGCTCCATCTTTTTTCTCTTTTCCTAGAACTTCTTCTTCAAAAATTGCTTTGACCAAGTCAAATATAGCCAATGATAGAGTCAATAGAATGGTTGACTTAAACATCTCATTAATATCTATACTATTTAGATGTACACCTAGAGATAGAAAGCTACCTACCCCTTTTATAAAGAGAAGAAGAGAGACCATCACTAAAGCTAAAGAGAATCCTGCATAGACAAATTTAGAGTATGTTCCAAAGCTAGAGTCTATTGAGCTTGGAGATATCATATTTAAAATATCTTTTAATTGAATATCTACACAAAATATAAAGAGTAGATTATCTTCTTCATCATAGATAGGGAATGATGCTGTTACCACCATTGTATTTGTTCCCAATGATGGATAGGGGTCAGTTAGGACACAACGATGCTCTTTTATTGTTTTGTAGTAGTAGGCTCTATCGCTTCTATCTGTTCCAATCTCATGCTCTTTTCCTACTTTTCCTTTTTGAGAGAACATATGCCCTATCTGTTGACCTTGGCTATTGAGTGCATATACTAAATCTAGTTTAGGTATATTATCACGTAAAACCTCTAATTGATGCTCCACAAACTCTTGTGTTGTTATATCTTCTCTTAATGTAGATATATTTCTACTCATAATATAGCACAGATAGGCTCTTGCTTTTGTTCGTATTGATGCGTACTCTTTTATCTCTTTGATAACCATATTAAATTCCTATTTTTTTAAATGTTTTATTGAAAGTATGAGGGGGATATATTGGATTACCTAGATACTATATAGAGATCTAGGATTTTTTTAACATTAAAGTTTTGGTCCAGCAGTTGAGAAGTCAAACTCTGAACCATTATCGTTATAACGGTCAAAATTTTTAATAAACTCTCCAGCAAGATTTTTAAGCGTTTCATTCATTTTTGATTCATCTTCCCATGTGGATTTGGGATTTAGTATCGAATTGTCTGCAATTCCTTCTAGTGTTTTTGGAAAATGTAAATCAAATATAGGAAGAACATCAAACTCTGTATCGTTAATTGAACCATTAAGAATTCCATTGATACAAGCTCGTGTATCTTTGATACTCATTCTCTTTCCTGCACCATTTAGACCAGTATTTACTAGATAGACATTTACATTATGTTTATCAATCTTTTCACCTAATAATTTGGCATAAACTGTTGGGTGTAGAGGTAGAAATGCCTCTCCAAAACATGCAGAAAATGTTGTTACTGGTTCTGTAATCCCTCTCTCTGTTCCTGCTACTTTTGCTGTGTATCCACTTAGGAAGTAGTACATTGCTTGTTCTTTTGTAAGCTTAGATACGGGAGGCAATACACCAAACGCATCATATGATAAAAATACAATATTTTTTGGGTGTCCTGCTTGTAAATCTTCTTTATGATTTACGATATGCTCTATAGGATATGATACACGTGTATTTTGTGTTTTTGATACATCATCATAATCTACATTTCCCACTTCATCATAAACAACATTCTCTAAAAGAGCATCTTTTTTAATAGCTCCAAAAATCTCTGGTTCTGATTTTTCATCAAGATTAATGACTTTTGCATAACAACCACCCTCAAAGTTAAAGACACCATTATCGTCCCAACCATGCTCATCATCTCCAATCAATGCTCTATGTGGGTCAGTTGAAAGTGTGGTTTTACCTGTTCCAGATAGTCCAAAAAAGAGTGCTACATCTCCCTCTTCTCCTACATTTGCAGAGCAGTGCATGGAGAGTTTTCCCTCTAATGGTAACCAGTAGTTCATCATAGAGAAGATACCCTTTTTCATCTCTCCACCATACCATGTTCCACCAATGATAGAGATATTAGCCTCTACATCAAAACATACATAAACATCTGAATTTAAATCCATTGCTTTATAATCTTCATTTACTGTTTTACAGGCATTATAGACAACAAAATCAGGTTCAAAATTTTCCAACTCCTCTTCTGTAGGGCGAATAAACATATTTTTAACAAAATGAGCTTGCCATGCCACTTGTGAGATAAATCTAACAGAACGTCTACTTGCAGTACTCGCACCTGCATAGACATCCATAATATAAACATCTGAATTAGAGAGTTGATTTTTTGTTAACTCAAAAAGAGTATTAAACTTCTCTTTGTCAATTTTTTTATTAACCTTGCCCCAAGAGATGTATTTATTTGATGGTTCTTGGTCAACAAAATACTTGTCTTTAGGGCTTCTACCTGTAAAGATACCTGTATCACACATTGCTGTTCCAGTAGATGAGATTTTACACTCATTTTTATTTACTTCATGTGCTTGAAGTTCATCATAACTTAGATTATAGTAAACGTTTCCAATATTTTCTAATCCCAGTTTATCCAGACCATTTGGTGTACGGCTGTTCATTTTGTGTACCTTTTTGTTTATATATGTTCTATTTTGCTATTATTAAATGTCTAATACTGCATAAACATCTATAGCAAATAAAAGGAGACAACCTATATCTCATTTTATTTACCATAATAAATTCAATAATAGTATAATTCCTAAAAATTATACTATCGAATATATTTTAATAAACTTACTTATAAATTATAATTAAAATAAGATTTTAAAAAGTTACCTTTTGTACTGCTCTCTATTTAAAAATAGAAAGCAATACACCAGCAGCAACAGCTGAACCAATAACACCTGCCACATTTGGACCCATCGCATGCATAAGCAATACATTTCCAGGTTTCTCTTCTGCACCAACTTTAGATACAACCCTAGCTGACATAGGAACAGCAGAAACACCTGCTGCTCCAATTAGTGGATTGATAGGCTCTTTAGAAAACTTGTTCATAAGTTTTGCCATAAGAACACCCATCGCAGTACCTGCTGAGAATGCTAAAAGACCAATAATCATAATCCCTAAACTCTCTAGTACCAAGAACTTATCAGCAGCTAGTTTTGAACCAACACCAAGTCCCAAGAAGATAGTAACTGTGTTGATAAGTGAGTTTTGCATGGTATCACTCAATCTATCAACTACACCACTCTCTTTTGCAAAGTTACCAAATGCAAATGCACCAATAAGAGGGGTAGACTCTGGTAAAATCATAATAGACAACATAAGTACAACAATAGGGAAGAGTAACTTCTCTAATCTATGAACTCTTCGTTGTACACCCATTTTGATTTGTCTCTCCTCTTTTGTTGTTAAGGCTCTCATTATTGGAGGTTGAATAACAGGGACAAGTGCCATATATGAGTAGGCTGCAACTGCAATAGCCCCTAGCATATCAGGTGCTAGTCTATTGGCAATAAAGATAGAGGTTGGACCATCAGCCCCACCAATAATCGAAATAGCAGAAGCATCTTGGATATCAAATCCAAGTACAACAGCACCTACCAATGAACCAAAGATACCAAATTGAGCAGCACCACCTAGTAATGCTGTTTTAGGATTGGCTAACAATGGAGCAAAATCGGTCATTGCTCCAACACCCATAAAGATTAGAAGTGGAAAGAACTCATTGGCGATACCCATATTGTAGATAACGCCAAGCATTCCCTCTGGTCCTGCCATATGTGCTAGAGGAATATTTGCTAACAATCCACCAAAAGCGATAGGGATAAGAAGAAGTGGTTCAAACCCTTTTGCAATCGCCAAATAGAAGAGTAGAAATACAATTAAAATCATAATTATACGACCAAATGATGACTCAAAAGCTCCTAGTTTATGCTCTTTTGACTCTCCTGCTGGGTCTGAACTCATCTCTCCATCATTGGTATCTACAATAGCTTTGATACCTGTTGTCTCCAAAAAACTTACACCCAATTCACTTAGTGATTTAGGGTGATACTCTTTGTGTGCCGTTGTTTGAGCCTCATTAGCTCCTTTATGTTCTTCATCTGCTTGTATCATCGTGGTCAACGAGACCAAGATAAATAAGAGAGAGATTAATAGTTGTTTTAATCTCATGGATTACTCCATTGTTGCAAGAAGCTGTCCATCGACTACAGCGTCATTTGTATTAACATCAATAGATTTAATTACACCAGCTTTTTCAGCAACAATATCAATCTCCATCTTCATCGCTTCAAGAATCATAATCTGTTCACCCTCATTTACAGAATCTCCTACTGATTTTAGAATCTTCCAAACATTACCTGGAGTTTGAGAGTTAATCTCAATTGAACCCTTGCCCCCTGCTACAGGTGCTGATGCCTTTTCTACTTTTGCAGGTGCTGATGTTGGTGCAACTGTAATCTCTGCATCCCCCTCTGCTACTTGAACACTATAACTCTTACCATCTACTACTACTGTATAACTTCCACTCATCTCTTCTCCTCCACTTGATTGATTATTCTCTTTACCTTTTCTTACCATTAAAGGGGACTCTCCCTTTAAGAACGCAATACCTTTTTGGTCACATGACGCAGCAATAAAGATATTCTCTTCGGTTGTCTCTAACTCTTCATCTTCTAGTACTTTTTTCCAGTATGCCATAGATTTAGTAACCTCTTTATCGGCTAAATCTAATGGATTCTCTGTTGTTGGTTCTAGTTTGAGTTTTTCTGATGCCAATTTTACAATCTCTTCATCTGCTGGGACTGGTGTTTTCCCAAAGTAACCAAGAACCATACGACCATAACCTGGTGCAATCTGTTTCCATTTTCCAAACATAACATTAGCATAAGCTTGTTGCCAGTAGAATTGACTTACAGGAGTTACAGATGTACCATAACCACCACGCTCAACTACCTCTTTCATCTCTGCAATAACCTCATCAAATTTATCTAATGAGTCATCATCTCTCATCATTTGCGTATTGGCTGTCAATGCACCACCTGGCATTGGAGAGAAAGGAATCAATGGAGATACTTGTGTAGCTTCTGGTGGGATAAGATAGTCAGCTAGACACTCTTTGAGTCTCTCTTCATATTTAAGTACTTTGTTTAATTGTAAATCCCCAAGATTATACTCTGTACCTTTTGTTGCATGTAACATTGTCAAAATATCTGGTTGACTTGTACCTCCACTTACAGGACTTGCAGCCATATCAATACCATTTGCACCAGCCTCTAATGCTGCTAAGTATGAAGCTACAGATACACCTGCTGTCTCATGAGTATGTAGTCGTAGATGTACATCTTCTCCAAGAAGGTTTCTAGCCATATCAATAGTCTCAAAGACTTTTCTAGGATTTGCTGTACCTGAAGCATCTTTGAAACATACTGAATCAAACTCAATACCAGAATCAAGAATATTTCGTAAAGTTTTTTCATAAAAGGCTACATCATGTGCACCTTTACACCCTGGTGGCAGATCCATCATAGTTACAACTACTTCATGATTAAGTCCATGACGTTTGATACACTCTGCTGAGTAGGCTAAGTTGTTTACATCATTTAATGCATCAAAGTTTCTAATGGTTGTTGTTCCATGTTTTTTAAACATCTTTGCATGTAAATCAATAAGTTCTCTACTACCTGTATCAAGCATCACGGTATTGATACCACGAGATAGGGTTTGTAGGTTTGCTTCTGGACCTACTATCTCTCTAAATCTATCCATCATCTCAAAAGCATTCTCTTGTAGATAGAAGAAAAGACTCTGAAATCTAGCTCCACCACCAAACTCAAAATGGTTAATACCTGCATTTTTTGCAGCTTCTACTGCTGGAAAGAAATCTTCCATAAGAACACGACCACCAAAAACAGATTGAAATCCATCTCTAAAGGTTGTATCCATTACATCAATATATTTTTTTGCCATCTTATACCTTCATTTTATGATTTATTTTTACGAAATTCTGTTACAGCAGCGATAATTGCAGCAACTCTGCGACTCTCGTCTTCTGTATCAACTGCTGGGGTAGCAGGTGTTTTAATTGGAGTATTTTCGGGAAAATACTTTGCGATAAGTTTAGCTTGAAGCTCTACGACTATTACAAGAATAAAGAGAAATAGAAACACAACTCCCATTCCTAATACCATGAACTTCAATGCTTCCATTACATAATTGACTTCAGCCATTCAAAAACCTTCTGTACTAAATTTATGTAATATTCTAACGATTTATAGTTAAAAAAGCTTAATTTATCGTTTCTTTCCCTTTCTATTACTTTGCCGTGCTACTTTTTGTTCATTATGATAGCTCTCTATCATAGAGTTTACGGTATCTTGGTTATATCCTAGCTCTTTGATATTACTACCTGTTTGTTGAAACAGAAGAGAGACTACACGCTCTACAAACTCATGATAATCCATATCTTCCATACTATCAATAAAATCTACAGCATTATCAGCAATCTTAATGTTACGAACATCATTAGCCAATAGAGTAAAATCTACCTCTACCTCATCAGGATTCAATTTTAATTGGAGTGTTTCTAATTTCATATTTGCTCCAACCTCTTTTTGAATACGTTGTAACTCTTTAAACTCTTCTGTGGAGACTAATGTAATTGCTTTACCTGCTTTTCCTGCACGACCTGTTCTACCTATTCTATGCACATAGGATTGTGGGTCAAAAGGGATATGAAAATTAAAAACATGTGTTACATTTTTAACATCAAGTCCCCTTGATGCTACATCAGTAGCTACCATTATCTTAGTCTCTCCTCTACGATAGGCTTTTATAATAGATTCTCTATCATTTTGGTCTAAATCTCCATGTAGCCCAGCAGCATTAAATCCCATGGCTATCAGATGTTCGGTTAATCTATCTACTTCTCTTTTCATACGACAAAATACAATGGATTTATTGGTATCTTCTGTATCCAATAGTTTTATTATGGCTTCATCTCTTTGAGACTCATCTATAACATAGTAGGATTGCTCTATTTCATTATTAGTGGTATTATTATCTACTCCTACTACTGAGATAAATTTAGGATTGGTCAAAATCTCATTAGCCAAATCTTTAATAAGTTCAGGTATAGTTGCTGAAAATAGTAGTGTTTGTCTGTTTTGTGGAATGTATTCAAAAATCTCTTTAATCTCTTCTAAAAATCCCATATCAAGCATCTCATCTGCTTCATCTAGTACGACTATTTCAGGATTAAAAGAGTCTATTTTCCCTTTTTTATATAAATCTTTAAGTCGCCCAGGTGTAGCCACAACTATTTGAACACCTTTATTTATCAATGCTATTTGTCGTCCATATCCTACACCACCATAGACTGTAAGAGTTCGTATCCCACAAAAACGTCCTAAATGATAGAGTTCATCACTCACTTGAGTTGCCAATTCACGCGTAGGTGTAATGACTAAAGCACGTTCTATCTCTTTTTTGGCTATTTTATTCATCAATGGTAAACCAAATGCAGCTGTCTTGCCTGTCCCTGTATGGGCTTGACCTACTAAATCTTCTCCATTGGATATAATGGGAATTACAATCTCTTGAATAGGGCTAGGTTCTCTAAACCCTGCTATTTTAATCCCCTTTAAGAGGTCTTTATGAAAATTAAATTCATTAAATGTCAAAATTATCTACCTTGCAAAATAGAGGAGTTATTATCAAAAATCACTCCTATAACATCATCAATAGAATTACTCCAAAGAGTATTCTATAGATACCAAATGCAACAAAAGTAAATCGTTGCAAAAATATAATTAACATCTTTATAGTAATGTACGCTACAATAAATGCTACTACAAAACCAACTGCAAATGCAGTTAAATCAGCACCGATAAAATCTTTATAGTGCTTTAACAAATCATATCCACTTACTGCCATCATTACTGGAATTGCCAATAAAAATGAGAATTCGGTAGAAGCTTTACGTCCTACTCCACTTACCATTCCTGCAATAATCGTTGAACCTGCTCTGCTTGTTCCAGGTACTAGAGAGAGTATTTGACCTAGACCAATAATAATAGCCTGTTTCCATGTAACCTCTTCTATCTCTTTGGAGCTACTATTTTCATCTTTATGAAAATATTCTACTACTATAAATATAACTCCACCTAAGATAAACATCCATGCAACGGTCTGGACATTAAAAATCTCTTTTATCCAATCTTTGAGAATAAACCCAACAATTGCCAAGGGCAAGAACGCTGTAACTATCTTAGACCATAAATCAATCTCTTTTAGATTGATTTTGTCTTTATATAGCAACATTACAGCTAAAATTGCTGCAAACTGTATAATTACTTCATAGGCTTTAACTACTGCACTCTGTTCTACACCTAAAAATTTACTTGCCACAATCATATGACCTGTAGATGAGATAGGTAAAAACTCTGTAAAACCCTCTATTATTCCAATAATAATTGCCTGAAAAATATCCATGACTTCATATCCTATATTAATTTAATTTAATTTATAGCTATAATTTATAAATTTTTTTTATATTTACTTGATTTTTTAACATTTTGATTCAAAAAATAGATAATTTTTAAACTATTTTTAAAATCTCTCTCAAATCTTGCACCTCTACACAGTGTGTAGCAGACTCTTTTAAAATCGGTTTCGCACAAAAGGCTACTCGTATATCTGCATGTGCAAACATACTCAAATCATTTGCTCCATCACCAACAACCAATGTATCTTCTCGACTAATATTTAGCAGTTTTTGTAGACGTACAATCATATCTCCTTTTGCATTGGAGTACATCATCTCTCCACCTACAGCACCTGTTAATACTCCATCTTCTTGATGTAAAAAGTTGGAGAAGTCTGCATCTATCCCTAAACGCTCACAAGCAGGTTTTGTTGCATCTCTAAAACCTCCAGAGAAACATACTACTCTATATCCACGCTCTTTTAATCCCTCTACTACCTCTTTTGCTCCACTCATCATGGGTAGAGATTTACAAATCTCTTCTACCTTGGAGTAGGGTAATCCCTTTAGTAACGCTACACGTTCAACCAAGGACGAATAGAAATCTAACTCTCCTGCCATTGCTCTATCGGTAATAGCTACTACTCTATCCTCGATACCTAACTCTTTTGCAAAAAAATCTATAGTTTCGCCATTCATTAGGGTCGAATCAAAATCAAATACGGCTAATTTCATCTATTTATTACTACCTCTATGTTAAATTTTGGTAGAATTATAGCCAATTACTTGTTAGGATTAAAATATATTATATGTTTGAAAAATTTTGTAAAACTCTCCATAGCGATAAACCCTTTATAACCGTAGAGATTACTCCACCTCATGGAGCATCTATTAAGCCTACAATAGAGAAGATAAAAAATCTAAATCTTGATAAAAAAGTAGCAGGATTTTCCGTAACGGATAACCCATTAGCTCAACTCAAAATGTCAGGGGTTCTCTCGGCAATTCAGATACAAGAAGCCTTTAAAAAGCCTGTCATTGCAACAATGAGTATGAGAGATAAAAATAAAATTTCTCTTCAATCTACACTATTAGGTGCGAATGATTTTGATTTGCGATGCGTATTGGCTCTTACAGGAGACCCAGCTAAACTATCTGACCAACCAGAAGTAAAAGGTGTATTAGAGCGTGACTCTACTCTACTTCTTAGTATAATCTATAGATTAAATAATGGGTTTGACTACTCAAACAAAGAGTTAAAGCCTAAACCAAAACCTATATATCCTTTTGCTGTTGCAAACTCCTATGCCAAAGATATGAGACGAATCAAAAAGAAGATGCTTAAAAAGCTAAATTATGGAGCAAGAGGTATTATTACTCAGCCTGTTTATGATATAAATAATGCCAAAGAGCTTATTGAGATATTTCAAGAGTGTCAATATGAGAGTGTAAGAGATACAGCAAAAGATGCTGTATTGATATTGGGGCAATTCCCAGTCGTTCGTGCAAGAACAGCTAACTTTATATCAGATAGAGTGCCAGGTATTACTGTACCAAAAGATATAATAGATGAGATGAATTTAGCTACGATGGACGGTGTAGAAAAGGAGCAAGAGGTTGGATTTGCTATCTCAAAAACGGTTTTTGATGATATAATAAAACTTCATCCAAAAGTACATTTGATGACACACAATAATTTTGAGTTGTGTTTGGCATTAATTGGTGACAATTAATACACAACATTGAAATATACTTAGGTTAAAAAAAATAAAGGAAAAAAGATGAATGAACATGAATCCTTTCATGATTTAGGACAATTTCATGAACAGACAGCTACACACGCTATAAATGGAGCTAATAGTGTAGGAGATACCCCATTCCCATTTTTAGATATGGGGACAAGTTTTGTTATAGGGTTAGCTATTGGCTATTTTTTAAAAAAGAGTTTTAAATTTCTATTGATTCTATTAGGACTTGGTCTTGTTGTGCTTTTTATATTAGAGTCAAAAGGTATGTTTCATGTCGATGACCAAGCTATTCAAAATGGTGTCTCTTCTGGTGTGGACTCTTTTCAAAATATTGTAGCAATGCTAAAAGATAGACTCTCTCATATGGAGCTTACTACAGGTGCAGGGGCTATTGCTGGTTTCTTTGCAGGTCTAAAGTTTGGCTAGTAGAGTTAAACTTTTAGTATCTGCTCTTGAACCCTCTTCTAATCTTCATCTAAAAGAGATGTTAAAATATACTCAAGATGTTGAACTCTTGGGTATCTTCGATAAATCTTTAGGCTCTCCTCTCTATGATATTTCAGATATGGCAATTATGGGCGTAGTTGATGCTATCAAAAAACTGCGTTGGTTTTTTCAAGTAGCTAACGAAATGGTTGAGTTGGCAAAAGATGCTGATAAAGTTCTACTTATGGACTCTTCGGGATTCAATCTCCCTTTAGCTAAAAAACTAAAAAAAGCATATCCCAATAAAGAGATTATCTACTATATCCTTCCTCAAATATGGGCAAGTCGTCCTAAACGTGCTATCAAATTAGAAAAATATTGCGATAGATTGTTGGGAATACTCCCTTTTGAAGTTGACTATTACAAATCAAAAGCAGAGTATATAGGACACCCTCTATTAGATGAGATAACGATTAAGCATCAACCAAATAGTAGTGCTATCTCTTTTATGGCAGGAAGCCGAAAGAGTGAGATTAGTAGACTTTTACCAATTTTCAAAGAGTTACAAAAAGAGTTAAAAGATAGAGAGTCGTTACTGATTATACCAAGTAGTTTTTCTAATGAAAAGATAGAAAATCTATATGGAGATATATCTATGTTTACAATAGAGAGAGATACCCATATAGCTTTAGCCAAATCAGAGTTTGCCTTTATCTGTTCAGGTACTGCCACATTAGAGTCTGCTATGATTGGTACACCCTTTACACTCTGTTATATTGCAAAGAAGATAGACTACTTTATAGGTAAAAAACTCTTAAATATAAAACAGGTTGGACTTGCTAATATTATATTGACTAACCATAATGGTACAACTCTACACAATGAACTATTGCAAGATGAGGTAACAGTAGAGAATCTACTACAAGAGTATTATCAAACCAATAGAGCTATCTTTGCAGAAAAAGCTAAAGAGTTAAAGAGTTATTTAGGGCATGGAAGCTCCAAATATGTAGCTCAAATCATAGAGAAATAGGAATTTATTATGCTAGTCCATATCTGTTGTGCTGTTGATAGCCACTACTTTTTACAAAAACTTCAATTTGAATATCCCAATGAAAAGCTAATAGGGTTCTTTTATGACCCAAATATACACCCATATAGCGAATATCAACTACGATTACTTGATGTAAAACGCTCATGTAAGATGTTAGGTATAGAGCTGATTGAGGGAGAGTATGATACCAATAGTTGGCTAGAGGCTGTTAGAGGGTTTGAAAAAGAGCCTGAAAAGGGAGCTAGGTGTGCTATTTGCTTTGATAGACGTTTTGAAGTAACAGCTCAAAAGGCTTTTGAGTTAGGAGAGAAGAGTTTTACCTCAACACTCTTAACCTCTCCTAAAAAATCATTAAAACAGCTCAAATATTCAGGAGATGCTTTAGGAGAAAAATTTGGTATAGAGTTTATCGCTCCTGATTATAGAAAAGCATCTGGAACACAAGAGCAGAATATCTTAGCAAAAAAAGATTCTCTATATCGTCAAGACTATTGTGGGTGTCTATTTGGTCTAACGATACAACGTAAACAACAGAGAAAATTAGCAGATGA
>JALSOO010000031.1 GCA_026986355.1 Campylobacteraceae bacterium
TGAGGTTGTAAATCATTTAGGTTTTTCTAGTGGAATTGGAAATAATAACGATAACAATAGTTCAAATGGAACTGGAACGGTAGATAATAATAGTTCAAACGGAAGTGGAACGGTAGATAATAACAATAGTTCAAATGGAAGTGGAACGGTAGATAATAACAATGGTTCAAATGGAACTGGAACGGTAGATAATAATGGTTCAAACGGAAGTGGAACGGTAGATAATAATAATGGTTCAAACGGAACTGGAACGGTAGATAATAACAATAGTTCAAATGGAAGTGGAACGGTAGATAATAATAGTTCAAACGGAAGTGAAACGGTAGATAACAATAGTTCCAATAGTTCTCCTAGTGATACAACTTCACCTTTAGCTCCAACATTAACTACTACTCCTAAATTTACAAATAAAGATACTCTATTGGTTGAGGTAAATGGAGAGAGTGAAACTATTATTTTTGTAAATAGTAGTTCATTTGGTCTCTTAAGTGGTGGTAAAAAAGTTATCTCTTTAGATACATCTGGAGATGATGGAGTAAAAGATTTTAACTTAACACTTAAAGATAGTAGTGGTAATGAGAGTTCTACTCTACATTTTACAGTTTTCAAGGATACTATTGCACCTGCTCAAAATGCAACAGTTAACAAGGTAGTAACTGATGATACGACTCCACCATTAACAGGTAACCTTCCATCTGGAGAGAATGATACTAATAGTACCAATTATATTGTTTATATAAAGATAGGAGATGATAGTTATAAGGCTATTAATAATAAGAATGGAACATGGAGTTTAGCTGATGATACAATTACTCAACTTGATATGGGTAAACATGATGTAAATGTAACGGTAACTGATGAAGCTAATAATACAAGTTCTACATTTGTATCACAAATTATAGAGATAGATAATACAGCCTTTTTACTTGATTCTGCTCTTGAAGGAATTAAATATATCTCTGGAGCATATAGTGGTTATACTGATAAAGATGGTCTATTTAAATACGATAAAGGGGCAGGAGTCTCTTTTTATATTGGTGATGAATCTACTGGTATTCCATTAGGAACAGCAACTGAAAAGATTGACCCTTATAACTCTAATAGACGAATTATTACACTTTTTGATTTAGCAGGTACAATAGATGAGAATAGTCCAAAAGTTGTTAATATGGGTAAACTTTTACAATCTTTAGATAGTGATAATGATGTTAGTAATGGTATTACCATTGATGAGAGAACAAAAGAGTCTATTGCTCTACTTAATCTAAAAAATCATATTAATTTTGATGAAGATATTGATGTATTTGCAAATAGTAGTGATATTTATGACCTTATGAATGATTTAGCAGGACATTTTGGAGAGCATAGAGGGTTAATTTCAACTATAGATGTACAAAAACATCTTGTAGCTGTTCGAGATAATAAGTTATCTACCATTAGTTATAAAATAGAGAAAGTTTCAGGTAAAAAAGAGGCTATTAAGATTTTAGATGGAGTATTTAAGTCAGTTAATGGTGTAGTTGAAGGTTTGGAGTACAGAAGTGGAAACCAAATAGGACGAACAGATGCAAATGGAGGATTTAAATATGAAGAGGGTAAAAAAGTTAAGTTCTCTATCTATCAATTAGAACTTGGTACAACACTTGGTAAAGCCACTATTACCCCTGCTGATTTAGGTCTTAGTACCTCTTTTAATTCTCCAAAACCTAGAAATATAGTGAGACTATTAAATGCTTTTGATTCAGTTGCAGGGGATAACAAGATAACGATTGATAACGCTGTACGAGAAGCACTTGAAAAGTATCGTTCTCAAATAGATATTAATCTACCAGATGGCAAATCCAATGTAGAGTTGGGCATTCCACAAGGGTTAGATGAGTTTGGTGCTCAATTTGAGGATTTTGAGATGGGTAAAGATATTTTAGATGAAATTGATAGCATTAGAGGAGAGAATTAATGAGAAGAGTAGTACTAAGATTAAGTATAGTAACAGCCATAGCAACTTCAACACTATTTGGAGCATTTGATAGTAGTAATGATATAAATCTAAGTTCTCTAAAATCTGCCTCTCCTGCTTCAGATGTTGATGCCCAGTTAGAAAAGATTTATGATGGTGTTAGAGAGTTTCATATATTTAAAACTATGTATAACCGATGGTCTACAACCGATACCTATACAACGTTGGTAACAGGACAAAATGGTTTTCCTATTTTCTCTCCAAGAAGTGATAAAGACCCTAAATATACCGATTATCCTATTGACTATGCTAATAATAGTATAAAACGATATAGACCTGTACGACCACCTGCATCGGTAGCTGATTATTATGTTAATCATAATATCACATTGGGTGATGCAAATAGTTCAACCTATAATGCCCCCTTAGTTGCAGGAGGAACGATAGGAAAAGGTCGTGTCATTGTTATGGGAAGCCATCTTTATGGTTCTATTTTAGTAAATTCAAGAAACTATTCACAAAATTACAGTAATGGAGATACAAATAGTAGTCATACACCTGATTCTGTTGACATGGAAAACTTTTTTCATAATATAATGGCTTGGTTAACCGAACAAAATCCTAATGAAAATTTAAGATATAGTAAAACAGGAAGTAGTATTCCCATTTTATCTAACAAAGAGAGAACCATGTTTTGGCATATAGGAGGAGCAACATATCAACAAGATTCAGAACCTTTTGTTTTGGACAGTCGGTATAATGTGACTACTGGAGAGAATCCTAAATATATTCCAACATGGAAAGAGGCACAAAGTAATGGAGACCTTGACCCAACTAAATACCCTTTAGTTATTATGGAAGACTTTAAGCGTGTTAGTGCATGGACACATTACTATAAAAATACCCAACGTAAAACAGAATTAGATGAAGTGGAACTTATTATTGATTATATTCGTGCTGGTGGTGGTTTGCTCATTATGGATTCTCCCTCTTTTGCACAAGAAGAGGGCATAGAACAGACAGCCTCAAATGAGATTTTAAAAAAAGCAGGAATTACAACTTTTTTTGCAAATAATCATCAAAATACCCCTCTTTTACCTAATAAAACAGAAGTAGGTGGCGTACATCGCTACGATATGTGTCTATTAGACTATATTGGACATACTGATTTACAACGACGTTTAGAGATGGATGACTATTCCAATGTTCCTACAACACTTGATGGATTAAAAGAGCTTTTAGATAGCAATGGAAAACTTGTTTATTTAGAAGAAGTTCTTAAAAGAAGAGAACGAAAAATATTTATCGAAGGAAATAGTACTACTCCCACATTAACACAATCAGATTGTGGAACAGTAGAGGTAGAACTCTCTGATGGAAATAAGAGTTCTATTCAAACGCATCTAGTAAAAGGAGATGGCATTGTTCAAGATGCAAAGAACTATGATAAATATGCCAAATACCCTGTTGATTTAAACTTTGTACAAGCCCAAGGAGATGTGGGAGGAAGTATGAATACTCTTTTAGCACATGAACTTGGAACAAAAAAGTTGAGTAGTGTCGATTTAAATCGTGAATATACCAATATGTCAGCACTTCTCTTAAATGATGCTACTTTTACAGGAGAAAAGTTTCAATCTCTAAATGATTTAATTAATGAGTATAAATCAGGTGGACGATTTGTCAATCAAAATGGAGAGTTCTATCCAGGGTTTAGTTTTGCTACAAAAGATTTACTTGATTTTAGAAAAAAGCCAGTAACACGAATTATGGTAGAGAGAGCATTTTATGATAAGAGTCTCAAATATGACCCAAGCCAATTTCCAGGGCAAACAAGCTCTACAGGTACACCACAGAGTGCTACCATCTATCTAAAGAGAAATACCTCTTATCAAAAATGGTATGCAGGGAATATGCAATCAACGGGTCTATTTGCTCCTGCTCATAAAGATGTAACCGTTAGCCTACCCGATGGAGTTGATGAGCATAAAATGCAACTTATTATAGGTGTAGGAGATAATGTAGGAGGTATATTTAGACACGAGATTGGATTAAAAAGACCACCTAAATATGTCAAAAAATATAAATTTATTGATAATAATGGGAATTATACTAAAACAATTACAGTTCAACACCCTTATGGTGGACTTATCTATATTAAATCATTTGATAGTAGTGCTGATGAGAATGCAACAGCTACTGTAAACTTTACTAATGTTCAAAAAGCTATTCATTTTGTATTGGGCAAGACCACATCTGATGAGTGGGAAGCTATGAAGAGTAGTAGTATTGCTCCAAAAGCAGAGTTGGAGAGTCACTATTATATTGTAACAGTTCCAAAAGAGAATATGTCTCATTTAAGTTTTGATGAGGTTACTCAAATAGCTAAAAACTATGATATAGAGGCACGAAATGCTTATGATTTCTATGGATATGATAGAAACTGTACTCTACCTTATAACCAAAACACACCTCCTAGCTGTAGTGAAGATTTAAAAATGGCACATAAAATTAGAGTTGTTTTTGACCCACATATTAGTATTGGAGACGGACACTCTGGTTATCCTATTATGGTTATGAATTGGAAGCCAACCAAAACAACCTTTCCACAAGACCCAACTAATTCATGGTTATTGTGGCATGAGGGTGGACATAATATGGTAGAGAGTTGGTTAACTATAGCTGGTTCAACAGAGGTTGCCAATAATGTAATGTGTCTCTATCAACAGAAAAAATTTGGTAGAACTTATCGTATAGCAGATAGTATC
>JALSOO010000032.1 GCA_026986355.1 Campylobacteraceae bacterium
TCCCAATAAAGCATTACCCACCAGTCTCATAAAAGGCTCTGCTTGATATATCCTCTTGTTTAAAATCCTCTTCACTCCATCGGTTCTCTTTTGGTTTATCTTTTAGAACTTGGGCTAATACTTGACTTGCTCCCTCTATATCTCCTGCTTTTACTGCTTTGGCTATGCTTAATGCTTCATCAAAATATAGACATGGTATTAACATACCCTCTGCTGTCAATCTAATTCGATTGCAACTTTCACAGAAGTCATGTTTATGTGGGTCAATTAGTCCAAACTCATATCCATTCTCTTCTATGTAGTAGTTAAATGATGGACTTGCTCCCTCTCTGCCTAAGGCGTGTATGGTGTACTTCTCTTTTACTTTTTCTAAAATCTCTCTGCCATGCATACCTCTTAAACTCTCAACAGCGTGACGGTTCTCCATATACTCAATAAAACGAACTTTTATATTTCGCTCCATGCAATACTCCATTACATCAATAATATCATTATCATTAATTCCTTTGAGTGGAACCATATTTATCTTGACTCCTAATCCAACCTCTAACGCTTTATCTATCCCTTTTAGTACATGTGACAAGACATCTTTTCCTGCAATCTTGTGTGCAACATCTGGTTTTAGTGTATCTAGTGAGATATTTAGCCGTTTGAGTCCTGCATCTTTTAATCGTTGTGCGACACTCTCAAGCAAAAAGGCATTTGTTGTCAAAGCTAAATCTATATCAGGTTTATAGTCATGTATCATCTTGACAAAACCATCAAGATTCTCTCTAAGAAGAGGCTCTCCACCTGTTAGCCTAATTTTTGTAATCCCCTCATCAATACCTACTTTTACAAAGAGAAAAAGCTCTTCAAAACTCAATAAGTTCTCTTTTGGAACCCATGAAAAGGGTTTCTCTGGCATACAGTATTGACATCTAAAGTTACATCTCTCTGTTAGTGAAATTCTAAGGTAATTTACGGCTCTACCGTGTCCATCTATAAGCATTTTATTCCCATCTTTTTTTGACTAAGAGTATCTAAATGTGAATAAAAATTAGATGATGTGCTTATAAATTTTCTAATTTCTTTTTTAAAATTATCTTTCCTGCCTCAACTCCTGGTTGATTATAGGTATCTATATCTAAAAGTTCCCCCACTAATGAGGTAAGAAGTTCATAATAGTAGATTAAAGCACCAATACTCTTGGCATCGACACAGGGAAGTAGAATCTCATCTAAGGGTATATCTTGCTCATTTGTAAGTGCTTCTATAATGGAATCAGACTGCATTGTAAGTAACTGATGAAATGATACTCCATTTAAAATATCCAAACTCTCTAAATGTTTTAAAGATAGATTGGGGATATTGAGTTGATGTTCAAACTTTTCTAATTTAATAAAAGTAATGGATTTATCGCGTGTTCCCTCCATAATTAATTGCAAAAAGGAGTGTTGGTCTTTAGGCCCAATCAATCCAATAGGTGTCAATCCTACATTAAAAGAGGAGTGACGCTGTTTTTTACCTAGACTCTCGCCCCAAAGTTGAACATACCACTCTGTAAAGTATTGAAGTGTTTGGGAGTAGGCAAAGAGACAGTTTATATTGTATCTATTCTGATTTTTAGCATAAAATATAGCTTTGTTTAATAGTATATCTTTGAATTTTCCATCATTAAAAAATGAGTTACTAATCTCATCAGCACCTTTTAATAGTAATTTTATATCTATATCACAAAGGGCTAAGGGTATAAGCCCAACAACAGATAAGACAGAAAATCTACCCCCTATATTATCAGGAAGATAGAATACCTTAGACTCTATCTCTTTGGCAAATTTTTCAAGATTTGAACCTCTATCGGTAATAAATGTATATAAATTACTATTTTGATTGAGTGCATATAGATATTTAAAGATAGAGATAGTCTCAACTGTTCCACCAGATTTTGAGATGACTAAAAAGTGTGTTTTTGATATATCTATCTCTTTTAATGTATTAGAGATATTTATAGGGTCTGTAGTCTCAAAAAAGATAAGTTTTCGCTTTAACTCCTCCATAGGTTTTAGAAACTCATAAATAGCTTTTGCACCTAGTGAGCTTCCTCCAATTCCAAGTACAACAATAGTATCTATACTCTTATCAAAGCTATCAGCAAAATCCAAAATATAGTTTATATTCTGTTTTGGTAGATTATAGTATCCTATATGGGTTCTCTCTTTTTCTATTTTAGAAAAGAGCCTCTTTTTATCCTCATAAAGCCTTTTGTTGTCTTTGAAATAGAGTCTATTATTCATCTTAAATTCTCTCTTTCGCCTCTAAAATAACTCTATTTACTGCATCTTCATACTGCTTAGCTAATGCTTTATCTGTAGATTCAAATCTAGTTACTAGCACAGGAGTGGTGTTACTAGCACGAACCAATCCCCAACCCTTTTCAAAGTTAATTCTCACTCCATCAACATCAATAATATTTTTGATTTTTGGGAAATCTTTTGGTGGATTAGCTAAAATACTCTTTACCTCATCTATAATTTTAAACTTCTCTTTCTCCGTTGTCTCTACTTTTATCTCCTCTGTTGAAAATACTTTTGGTAATGCGTCTATCTCTGTATCTAAATCTACTCCATCATTAATTAACTCCAACATTCTTAGAGTAGCATAGATAGCATCATCATAACCAAAATATCTATGTTTAAAGAAGATATGACCACTCACTTCACAAGCTAAATCTGCATTGGTCTCTCTCATCTTTACTTTTAGATTGGAGTGTCCTGTTTTGTACATAATAGCTGTTGCTCCACGACGTTCTAACTCATCATACATCACTTGTGAACACTTTACCTCTCCTATCACTATGGGATTATCTATCTTCATAGCATAGAGGAGAGCCATCTGGTCTCCTTTGATATTGTGTTTATGGGTAAGAACTGCAATTCTATCTGCATCTCCATCATAGGCAAAGGCTATATCTCTATCTTCTGCTAAAGCCTTTTTGACATCTACTAAGTTTGCTTCCACAGATGGGTCTGGGTGGTGATTTGGAAATGTTCCATCTGGTTGCATATACAAACCTCTATAATCAAGCTCTAAACCATCAAATATATCCGATATAACAGTATCAGCTACACCATTACCACAATCTATTACTATCTTGGTATCCATACCTTTTAAGTGAGAGAAGTTATCTATCATATAGTTTATATAGGGAGTTTTTACATCTATTATAGTTGAAGTCGTATTATCAGGAATTTTAATATCTTTATTTTTAACTATCTCATCTCCTAAACTATAAATATCACTACCAAAAAATGGTGCTTTATCCATAGTAATCTTAAATCCATTATACTCACTAGGGTTATGTGAGCCTGTAATCATAATAGAGGCATTAGTATAGATACCATTATGCTCTATATAGTTAGAGAAGTAGTTAACAGGTGTTGCTACCATTCCCATATCTAGCACTATACACCCTGCATGATTTAGACCTGAAGTTAAGTAGTCACGAAGTATAGGAGAGTGTGAACGAGCATCATAACCTATGGCTACAATTTTTTTACCCTTAACTTTTTGACCTAAAAAATAACCTATGAGTTTAACACTCTGTTCATTTAACTCTTTATTAAAAATTCCTCTTATATCATATTCTCTAAATATTGTTTGAGTCACTATAAAACCTTATATTATATTTGCAATATAATACTATAAAGTTATTTAATAAAAAGTGGAGTTATATAAAAGATGAGGTGTAGATAGAGTTAGACTCTATCTACTGTAGTTTTAAAGATTAAATCTTAGTGTAAATCTCTCCATAGAGAGTTTTTCCAAAGATAAGCCAAGATAGTAAATAGGATAAAGAATCCAATTACCCAAGGTCCAGCCATTGCTCTAGCAGGAGCAGATGGGTCACCAGTCTCTGCTAAGAATTCCATAACTTTGTCCATACCTTCATGGTCAAGTCCTGTTCTAGGCATTGCAGTACCTGCTAATTGACCTTGTGGATTTTCCAAGAATGTCTCTAAGAAGTGTTCACTTCTAGCTCTATAGATAATAGATAAATCAGGTGGAAGTTTTCCTAGGTAATCAGCTAAAGCACCTTGCTCTGTTGCTACTTTTTGGTCATACTTCATTTTATCTATATCTTGACCTGTTTTAATATTTGACTTTGTTTTTGGAATATCTCCAAGTTGAGTCATTTTTGCATAACGGTTAGCGTGACATCGGCTACATGCTTCTGTAAATGCCTCTTTTGGTGTCACTTTACCTGCTTTTTTACTCTTTAAGAATGCAACAACGTTGGCAATATCTTGTGGAGCAGATACCATTCCTTTTACAGCACCCATTGGGTGTGCATCTGTTCCCTTAGGATATTTATGGTCAACATTTGTTGCCATTGCAGGGTCTTTAATAAGAGCAATTAAGAAGTTCTTATCATATAATGCACCTGCATGGTCAAGGCTAGGAGGTGTAACACCACCCATATTTGAAGCACCTTTCATGTGACAACCTGCACACATACCAAAAGTAGCTTCACCAGCAGTTGCATCACCTTTAAGTTTTGCAATCTCTTTAACTTCTGACCAGAATTTCTTCTTTTTAGCTACTAACGCCTCATCTTTTTTAGCTTCTGCCTCTTCTATATCAGCTTTACCATCATAGATAAGTGCATTACTCTCTACATGTTTATGCATTTGAGAGTGAGCGAATGGCTCAACTCCCCAATATAGTATAAGTGT
>JALSOO010000033.1 GCA_026986355.1 Campylobacteraceae bacterium
AAAATTAAACTTAATTAATATATATAGTTTTATTATTTATATTTAATTAATTTTATCTTAAATTAAGAAATGTTATTCTCTTTAAAATTATTTTAAGGAATTATATATGAAATTTATCAATAGACTACTTTTACTATTGTTTTCATTTGCCATGTTTGTATATGGTGCGAATGTAAATGTAACTACTAAATATGGTAAAACAGGGGGAATTGTTGGCAAACTAAATACAGTTGGCGATAAGGTAAATGGGCGAGATATTTGTCCTGCTAACCCTACTGCCGGGTGTGACTTTGGTGATAATCCTGGTTATAGTAATAACAATACAGTAGATAATCCACACGATGATAGCTATAGTGGTGATTTACTTGTTAGAACCAATGATACTTTTCAGATTATTGAAGCTTGGAACTGGAATGGGATAGCTGGTGGATCTGAAGAAGAGGTTAAACTAACAGGAATATTACCTACCAAAGATGGCAAACAATATTATGAGTGGATTGCACTGCCTGGAACGTGTGACTTATCTCAATCGAGTATATCAGATGATGCTCAAACTATTATTTGTGTTAGAAAAGATTTTGATAAAAATGATGTAGGAACATATGCAGAAGATTTGACTTTTAATGTTAGAGTTAGAGGGGGAACGCCAAATGGTGCAACTCCTGGAGATATTAGCTTTAAAATAGAGGGTGAAAATGCAAAGACTATAGAAGATGATACTGATGGAAACTCTTTAACTGTCACTGCATCTCCACGATGGAACTTACAAAAATCGATGTACACTACTTGGTCAGGTAAAGAGTTCGATATAGATGGAGATGGTGTTAAAGAGAAAGGTTGGATTATGGATTATAAATTTTATATCGAATCTGACGAAGTAGATGGTGAAACGGATAGTGTTAATCCTATTGTTGGTAATGAGTCTATGGGTAAAGATAGAACCTTTACATTTACTGATGATATGAGTAGTTTACCACCACATGCAAAGCTTGTTGGCTGTTCAATGAATGGTAGATATGACCAAAAAGATGGATATGTAGGAAGCTTAGACCCAATTACATGTACGGGTGATGGTTGTGTTTATGGTAATGATATTAAATATAGAGATAGACAAATTCTTGCAACAAAAGATGAGCAGACGATTACTTGTACTCAAAATGGACAATCTTTGGCAGTAAAGGTTGAGCATATAGATGCAACACTTGACCACTACCCTACAAAAGATTATGCAGGAAGAGATTTACCAAAAAATAGAGCTATTGCATCTATTGGAAGTATCTATATTTTTATTCCTGTTGATGATGTTAAGGTTGGTAAAAATGGGGTAGATGATAATTGTAATCATGCTGATGATAGTAGTTGTGATGATGGCTACTATACAGCTGTAAATAAGTTAACAAATTTTGACCCAGAGACACCAAGTGGAAATAGTAACTTTGGTAATAACACAGAGAGTGAAAAAGATAATAGTTATGGAAGAACACTCTATTATGCCCAAGGTAGCTGGAGTAAACGATTTAGAGGTGGTGGACGAACAAACTATAATGGTAGAGATAAACTAGATTATGTGTATGGATACCAAGGAACAGGAGACAGAAGTGGTGATGGTATGGTTACTAAAGGGGCAGAATTTTCTACTTGGATTGTAACAAGCAATACAGGAGGAACTGCATTTACCGAAGATACAACTTGTGATGTAATTGATGCTTATAGACTTAAAATTCAACCAATTAAAGATAATAAGATATATAAAAATATTGGTAACAGATATACTGGTGGGGCTGATTTACCATATAGATACTATATTTGGGGAGATAAAGGTACATATACCGATGGAATGGATAAAGATGCTAATAATCTAAATGATGACTCAATTCCATATATTGTAGAGTATGCTACTGATTATGTAGATGATAGTTTCTTGCCATCAAAAGGTGGAGATACAACAATTGACCATAAAGCAGATATACAAAGAGAGTGTACTGATAGTAGTGTAAAATGGACAACTAATTTTGAAGAGGCGATGAAAGGTAAAATCGGTATTACTAAAGTTAGATTACGATTAAAAGATGGGGTAGAAGTCCCTTCTGGTGGAGGTATGTATTTTTGGCTTAACCATAAAATACGTGAAATAGATTTAGCAACAAACCAAACAATGAGTAGTGGTGATTTAATTGTAAACTATGCAGGACATAAGTTTAATTATGGCAATTGGTATTGGCCAGATTATAAGCCAGGGACATTTCCTGGAAATATGAGTGGTTGGAATGGAGATAGAGTTATCTTTAATGGACCAAAGGTAAGAATTAAAAAGAGTGAAAATAGAACAACTGCAAGTCCAGGTTCAGAGATTACATACACTCTAAAAAGCTCATACACAAACGATACAGAGACTGATGAGAGTGGTGAGGTTAGAATTGTAGATGTTCTTCCAAAAGATTTTAAATACAAAAAAGGCTCTACGGCTCCATCAAATGAGTTTAATGAGCCAATTATTGGAACTTGTAGTGATGTTTCAGATTTAAGTGTAACTTGTGAAAATGGTAAAAACCAAGTATTAATTTGGGATTTAGGGACAAGACCTGTTAATGCTCCTGGTATTCCTGATTTAAACTATACAGTACTTGTTGGAGCAGCTGCAAAAGTTGGGGTAAACACAAACTATGTAAAGATAGAATCACCAACAGATGCTTCTAATCTTACACAAAGAAGAGCAGATATTGGTATTACGATTGATGTACCATCGTCTATTAATATTGTAAAAACAACAGAGGAGAATGATGATTACCCTAGTTTAAGAGAGAGAACCACTACGTTTAAAGATATTAAATTTAATATGGATTTAAGAAATGGAACCTCTAATGATTTAACCGATTTGGATGTTATTGACCTCCTGCCATTTAAAGGTGATGGTAATGAGGGTGCTATTAAATTTAATGATTTAGAGTTAAAAAGAAAAGTACCAACTGATTATCATGGAAGTATAAAGTTTTCAAGTGCAGATTTTATGCAAAATCCTAACTCTGATACAGTATGTGGAAATTTAGATGCTGTTAAGTATTACTATACAGAAGCAAACTCTACAAATATTAATATAGCTCCAAGTGTTGGGGAAGAGAATGATTTAAGTAGTGATAAGTCTATTTGGTGTGAGGGAGATAAAAATGGACCAAATGGGTGTCAGGTAAATGGAGAAACATTAACAAATGAGAAGGTAACTGCCATTAGAGTCAAAGGTGCATCAATGGCAGGTCAAGCGATTTGTCAATTTAAGGTAAATATGGCAGTAAAAGACAACTTAGCAGGAGACAATTACACTAACTCAACAGGTGCGAGTGCAACAGGTGTAACTTTACCTGTTCTTTCAAACTCTGTTGCAGTGCCTATTGTTGGCTCTAGTTTAGGTGACTATGTTTGGTATGATAAAAATAAAAATGGTATCCAAGAAGATGACGAAAAAGGTGTTGCAGGTGTAGTTATGCATCTATTAGATGGTGCAGGAAACCCTGTAAAAAATCCAGCTAATCCAAGCGAAGATTATGTTGTAACAACAGATGCAGATGGTCATTATAGTTTTAATAAATTAAATCATGGAGCATATAAAGTTAAATTTGATATTCCAACAGGATATGCCATAACAACCAAAGGTGCAACAGATGATGCAAAAGAT
This sequence comes from Campylobacteraceae bacterium, assembly GCA_026986355.1. GTDB lineage: Bacteria > Campylobacterota > Campylobacteria > Campylobacterales > Sulfurovaceae > UBA1140. The sequence goes on from JALSOO010000033.1 coordinate 3,671, forward strand.
TCAGATGCAGATAATAGTGGCATCGCACAAAAGAGTTTAGGGGTAGATGAGCATAATGTTGATGTTGATTTAGGTCTTCATACCCCAATCATTTCTGGTCATATTTTTGATGATGGAAATAATGATAAGAATATTAACGGAAGAGCAATTAGTCAAGCTGATGAGAGTCAATTATATGTAACATTATTAGATAAAGATGACAAAACCATTGCCTCAAAGCCTATTAATAGTGATGGAACTTACGCTTTTGATGGAGAAGATGGTGTTAGAACCGATAGCAATTACAAAGTAGTCTTATCACAAGAGCAAAATGTAACAAGTGGTTCTTTACCAACAAAGTGGAATAATGCAGATGGCGAAAAACCAAGCAATAGTGGTAGTGGTAATGATGGCACAAATGATGGTATTTTAGCTGTTTCTGTTGCGAAAGAGGATATGCCAAATAATGATTTCGGAATTAACAAAAAACCAGTAGCCCAAGATGTAAGTAAAGCAATTCAATTTAATCCTGCTAGTAATAATCAAGTAGCAGTAGGAGACTTAAATATAAGTGACCTTGAAGATGGAATACCAACAACAGTAACGTTAAATCCAGCAACAAATGGAAAACTCTATTATGATGGTGTAGAGATTATTGCTAGTAAAGTTATTGAGAATTTTGATAATAGTAAACTTAAAGTAGATCCTGATTCAGGAGCAGTAACGGTTAAATTTGATTACACCACAACCGATAAATCAGGCGTAGAGTCAGAAGTAGCAACGGTTACTTTGCCGTTTAAAGATTTGAAAATTTCTGGAAATCTATTTATAGATGGAAATGGAGATGGAAATATTAATGGTTCTAAAACTTCTGTAGCTGATGGGGTACAACTCTATGTCACTTTAGATAGTGGAAGAGGAGGGGTTGTAGCATCTACACCTTTAGTTAATGGAAGTTATCTATTTGATATTGAAGATGGGGTAAGAGCCAATGCTACTTACACTGTAATTTTAAGTGAGAACAATGGAAGTACTACGGCTTC
>JALSOO010000034.1 GCA_026986355.1 Campylobacteraceae bacterium
AAGTCTGCTACCCAGTGACCTAAAATAACACCAATAAGTGATAGGAATGAACCTATAAGTATAATACCACTAAGTGCAAAACTTTTATAGTATATAACCAACAAGAAAAATATCAGAACCAATGCAGATATAAAAGCAGCACCCAAATCTCTAAAGGTATCTAGTGTTACTTTCATCTCTCCGTCCCAACGTAATAGGAATTTCTCTCCTGTTTTTTTATCAGTTAATTTAAGGTCAAACATATAGGTTGAAAAGGGTGCATTTTCTACTATGTACTGTTTTGAAAAATAGTCTACCATTTTGGCACGAGCATCAAGTAGTGGATAGACTTGTGAGACCATATCTGTCTCAGCTATTACATTGATTACCCGTTTTAAATCTTTGTGCATAATGGTTGGGGTTGATTTTACGGGAACAACGGTTACAATTTCAGCTAGAGGAACCATCATACCCATTTTATTCATAAGGTTTAGTGATGTTAATTTAGATTGAATTGCATCTTTGCTTTTTGAGCTTAACTCTTTGCTATCTCTGCTTAAAACCAAAAATATTGGTATCTGCTGAGATAAGTTCTCAGAGTTTTTTGTAGCTATTGCCATTCCTTCAAATGCAATATATAGGATATTATTAACCTGTTCAATACCCAATCCTGACCGTGCAATCTTTTCTATATCTGGAACAAGTTTGAATTTATCATAAATATCATCAGACATAATATCTACATCTACTAAATCTTTGGTACTTTTTAATATATCTGCTACCTCTGTAGAGAGTTTTCTTGTTTTTTTAATGTCTTCTCCATGTACTTCTACTACTATAGAAGCTAGTGTAGGTGGTCCTGATGGTTGTTCTACTAGTTTTATAACTGTATTTGGTACAATAGGTTCACATTTACTCTTTAGGATAGGGCGTAAACGGCTTGTCATTAGAAATGATGGCTCTTCTCTCTCATGTGGTGGGGTTAAATTTACAGATATTTCAGCAACATTCTCTGTACGCTTCATCATAGAACCTTTTACTAATCCTGCATAATCCAAAGGAATACCTTGACCATAAAAGATAGACATATTGAGTATCTCTTTCTCTTTTCTTAGGACATCAGTAATACAGCTTGTAACTTTTTTTGTCTGTTCAATGGAACTGCCTGTTGGTGTATCTATATAGATAGAGTAGGTTGCAGCACTTTTACCTGGAAGCATTCTTGCCAATACTTTACCACTTGGAAACATCAATAGTGATGCAAAAAAAGCAACAGCAGTTAGAATAATAATTGATGCTTTTCTAACTTTTGTTTGTAAAATCCAAAATATAAAATTTTCAAGTTTTTTCATCTATTTCTCCCCTTTATTTTTATGCTTCTCATCATGCTCATGGGTATGGTGGTCTCCTGCACATATATCACAGATACCATATGGATTATGTTCCATATCATAATCCTCTGGATGTTCAGGTTTTTTCAGAAGTTTTAAACTTAGATAAGGAGTAAATATATAAGCAACAACCAATGAAGCAAAGAGTGCAACAGGTACATTATAAGGAATTGGTTTCATAAATGAACCCATCATACCTCCCACAAATGCCATTGGAACCATAGTCATAATAATAGCTAGAGTTGCAATATTGGTAGGCCCTCCTACTTCATCTGTAGCCTCAACTAGAAGTTCTCCCATCTCTCTATCTTCTACTCCCTCTGAATGTAAATGACGGTGGATATTTTCAATAACAATAATCGCTGCATCGACTAAAAGACCCAAAGAGAGTAAGAACGCAAATAGAGTAATTCTATTCATGGTTTGACCAGACATCCATGCTATAAATAGGGTTATTGCCAAAATAGCAGGAACAGAGAATGTAACAATAAGCGATTCTCTCCAACCTAATGCAAATACAAGCATTACAGCAATGATAATAATAGTAATTACTAAGTGATGCATCAACTCATCAACGGCATGATTGGCTCTCTCTCCATAGTTACGTGTTATGAGATATTTAATTCCTAGCTTTTCAAAGTTTGCCTCTTCTGCTTCCATGAGTTTAATAACATCTTCTGCTACAAATACAGCATTTGTTCCTGCTAGTTTAGATACAGTTAGTGTCACTTGTGGGGTATTTGGGGAGAATGGAGAACTCTTGTTATTATCAGCTCTAAATATCAGCTCTACATCTTGAAAATTCTGTTTATCAATTCCTTGTTCAACTTTTGCCACATCACGCAGATAGATAGGAGAGCCTTGGTAGTTTGCTACCATAACATTATTGATATCTTTGATACTAACAATGGCATTGGAGATACCAAAAATGACCAATTTATTATCTGCTGAACGCCCTTTAACATTTGGGACATTAACAGCTAACTGTTTTACTGCCATCATTATCTGTCCCATAGATAGATGATATGCAGAGAGTTTTCCCATATCTACTTCTACATTGAATTGCTCTTTATGAGAACCTTGGAGTGTTGTTTTTGCAACGTTTTCAATAGCATTCATCTTGTGTGCTAAATCTCTTATCTTCTCATTAAATTGAGTAACTGATAGTTTGGAATCATCTGTTTGATATAGTGCTATAGTAATTATAGGTACATCAATATCTATATCAAAGGGTTTAATAAGTGGTTGCATTACACCTTTTGGCATCTTATCCATATTTTGCATCACTTTATCGTAGAGTTTTAGGTTGGAATCTTCTCTATCCTCTCCGATATAGTACATAACATTTACAATACCTACATTATCCATAGAGGTACTATAAACATGCTCTATCCCTTGAACTTCTCTAAGCTTTTTCTCTAGTGGTTTAGAGATGATATTCTCTACCTCCAATGGAGTAGCTCCTGGCATAGCTACAATAACTCCTCCACCCGAAATGGCTATTTGAGGGTCTTCTTCTCTTGGCATGGTATTAAGTGCAATCCACCCCAATGCTAAAATCACAATTCCCAAGACAGCAGTTAGTGGATTTCGTAAGAAACCTTGCCCTAACTTTCCTGCAATATCTTTGACTACATAAGGCTCTTTTCTCTTTCCCATCATTAACCTTTAATATGTACTTTGGCATACATTCCAGGATAGATAGATTTTTTACCTGTTTTAAATCTAATTTTCATCTTAAATTTATGAGTCATTGGGTTTGAGTTTGGAATAATAGATTTAATTGTTCCTATGGTTTTAAACCCTATAGATGGAATCTCAACATCTACTTTTTTACCTAAACTCATATATCGTATATTATTTTCTGAAATCTCTACAATAATACTTAGTTTAGATAGGTCTGTTAGTACGATACCTGGCATACCAGGGATTGCCATCTCTCCAACTCTCAAACTTTTCATAATAATAACCCCTCTATTTGGAGCTCTAAGTTTGAGGTAGTTATATTGGTTCATTACCTCTTTTTTCATTGCTTTTGCTTGTGCAACCTGTTTTTTTGCAATTTTGACCATATCTTTCATATTTTTAGCACCAAGTTCTAAATTTTCTAGCTCATACTTTGATACCATACCTTTTTTGAAGAGTCGTTGATAGCGTCCAAGATTTAAAAGAACATTATTATATTGATTTTTATTCATCTGTAGTGCTAGTTGTGCTTGTGATATACCTAACTCAACTTGTTCTCTTTTTGAGTCAATCTCTTTTGAGTCTATTTGATATAGCATTTGTCCCTTTTTGACAATATCTCCTTCACTTACTAGCATCTTTTTGACAATACCCATATATCTACTAGTAATTTTCTTGTCATTATCTGAAATCACTGTACCTGCTAGATTAAGCTCAATTGCATAGGTTGAACTTGCTATTAACATAATTGCAAGTAGAATTTTGGTTGTTACTCTTCTCATTATATATCTCCTTTGTTAATAATACTTATTAGTTCAAAAACTTTAGCATTTCTATCATTTTTTACAGTCAAAAGTTTCAAGAGTACCTCTAGCTCTTTTGATTGTTTAATAATTACATCTGAAATAGATGCAATTCCCTCTTTATATCGTGCTTGATAGTTTTCATAAACTTTAGATGCAAAATTTAACTGTGTCTCCAAATTTGTTATTTCTGCATCTTTACTCTTTATTTCTGTTATAAGTTTTCTAACTTTCAAACAGATTCCTTTTTTAGCTAATGCTACCTGTTCTTTTACCTTCATATTCTCTACTTTAGATTTCTCTAAATTGTAACTATCTATTTTACCATTAAATAGATTCCAATCAAGTTGAAAACCAACTGTATAAAAATCTTTATGGGTAAACTCATTAAATGGATTATTGTCAGAAGAGCCATACTCTCCAAATGCTCCGACAGTTGGTAACATAGTTGCCTCTTGAACTTTTATTGCCATATCGGTTATTTTTAGTCCAAGTTTTGCTTTTTGAATATCCAAATTATCTTGTTGTATCTGCTCTTTATCTACGATAGGCATTGTTGCTAATGTACTAATATTTTGAATTGAATCAACCTTTTTATTAAGTAAAAAAGATAGATACTGATAGGCTAACTCTCTATTATAATTAGCTTTGCTCAACATACTCTCTACTTCTGCTTTTTTAGCTTCTACTTCAAGCTTATCAATATCTTTTGCATATCCCTCTTCCTTCATACTAGATACAATATCTTGAAGCTCTTCAATATTTGAGATTATCTCTCCTAAGTTATTAATATATTGGTCTACTAGAGATATATCATAAAAGGTTTTTTGAGTTTGAAATATCTTTTCATTAAGTAGTTTAGAACTATCTAGTCTACTCATCTTTTCTAAAGCTTTAGTTATTTTTCCATATTGGTCAAGTTTACCACCTGTATAGAGAGGAACTTGATAGGTTATGGTTGTTTGAAAGTGATTTCGTGCATCTGGAAAGTTTAAATCTTTTGGTTGTATAGCTAGAATATCTCCCCCTTGTTGATTTAATCCTTGTGAAAATGCTCCAAAATCCCCATTTGCTTGTTGTGCACCTTGACCAATTGCTCCCATAAAATCAGAAAAACCAAAATCTCCAAAAGTAGCTTCTCTACTCTTTAACTTAAACCCAAAGATATTTCCAGGGTCATTAGAGCGTAAAGCTTGGAGTTTAACATCAAGTTTACCATATTGATACCCTTTTGCCACTTTTGCTTCATAAGCTTTCATCTGTTCATTGAATTTTGAGATTTTTAACTCTAAATTATCTCTTTTCATGATTTGTAGAGCCTCTTCTAATGAGAGGTTAGTTAAATGGTCTACATCAGTCGCATAAAGAAAAACTGTTGCACTCCAAAAGTATACTATTCCAATAATAACAGTAGATATTTTTTTTAATATCATTTGTCAACTCCCTTTTTATAAAAAAGTTATAAGTTAAACATAATTTAACCATAAGTTTTTTTTATTTAAATTAATTGTATCAATAATTATTAATGAATAAACTAAATTTTAATGATAATCTTTTGAATTTTTAAAAATTTGTGAAGAAAAGAGGTATAATTAGGTATAAAAGCTACTTCTTGTAGCTTTTATATGTTTTATAGCGTTACATAAGTAACATTTAAGCAAGTATCTAAACTTGAAAGTTCAGAAAGTAATTTTTTGGTTACTGTTCCATCTACTTTAACAACAGCTAAAGCGTGTGAATTTTTATCTCGACCTAATCTAAAGTCTGAAATATTTAAGTTATTAGAAGCGATAATAGCTCCTACATCTCCAATAACACCAGGAACATCTGTATTTCTAAATAGAATCATTATTCCTTTTGGCTCTAAATCGAGTTGATAACCATCAATATCAATAATACGAGGAGCATCTTCACCAAAGACTGTACCTGAAATAGAGAATATACCACTGTTTGTAACAAGTTTAATACATACTTTATTTCTTAGTCCACTATGGTTTATTTTGGTCTCTTTTGATATAGAGATATTTCTCTCTTTGGCAACAAACTCTGCATTGACATAGTTTACAGAATCTTCTAATGATTCAGATAAGATACCCACAGTAGCAAAGGTAGCTAACGAATCAATATAGTCAGAGACACTACCTTGTGTCGATATTTTTATACTTTTTATTTTAGAGCGTGTAGCTTGAGCAGAGAGATTTCCCATACGTTGTATCAGTTCAAGATAAGGACGTAAAAAGTTAGGTAGTTCACTCTCTTTTATTGGCAAGTTTAGGGCATTTGGATAGGCAATATTTTTACCAGCATCAATAGCATTTTGGGCTGCTTGAATAGCAATGTTTTGTTGAGACTCTTTAGTATTTGCACCTAAATGAGGTGTGACTGTAACATTATTGAGGTCTAGTAGTGGGTGGCTTGTTGCAGGTTCTTTATTAAATACATCAATACCCGCCATATGTATTTTACCGTTAGTCAACCCTTCAAGTAGTGCATCTTCATTATAGAGACCACCTCTTGCACAGTTGATAAGAACAACACCATCTTTCATCTTTGCTATCTCTTGGGTATCTATCATACCCAGTGTCTCTTTATTTTTAGGAGTATGAATAGTAATAATATCACAAGCTAAAATATCATCAAAATTAGTAGTATAAGCAATATCTAAATCAGTTGCTTTTCTAGGGTCAATATATGGGTCATAAGCTACAACATCCATCTCAAAGGCTTTAGCTCTTTTTCCTACACGAGAACCAATATTTCCAAAACCTATGATACCCAATTTCTTATCTTTGAGTTCTGTTCCATACCAATCTTGTCTTCTCCAAACTCTATCTAGTTTCAAGTTATTATGAGCATAAGGAAATTGACGTACACATGATAGCATATGTGCCATAGTGAGTTCAACAGCAGCAATAGTATTTGCAGTAGGCACATTCATTACTACAATACCTTTTTTACTACAACCATCAATATCTACATTATCAACACCTACACCAGCACGTACAATAGATGTCATTTTATTGGCATTATCAAGGAACTTTTGGTCTACATCGGTAGATGAACGAGTAATAGCAACATTAGCAAGGGGTATAATTTCGCAGATGAGCTTATCTTTAGGCTCATCTGCTGCATTTATCAAATTTATATCAGCATCATTTGCGAGAATATCCAACCCTTTTTGGTGGATATGGTCACAAACTACAACAGTTATTTTAGACATTTTTGTCGATTCCTACTTTCTTCTAAAGTCGCCAAAAGCATCACCTAAAGTCATACTATCATCTTGATTAGCATTTACTTTTTCAAGTGCTTCTCTCTCTTCTTGACGCTCTAATCTTCTAACCGATACTCTAATTCTATCATTTTTAGCATCAAGGAAAGAGATAACAGCTCGAATAGTTTGACCTTTTTCAACTTCTTCTTCTTTGATAGGAGCTAAATCATCAAGTCTAATAAGTGCATCAACACCAGGCTCTAAAGAGATAAAGACACCAAAATCTTTTTTATCTTTTACCGTTCCCTCTACAATATCTCCATTTTTATGAGTTTTTGCAAAGGCAGATACAGGAGACTCTTCTAATGCTTTTTTGCTTAATGATACTTTACCATTTTCTCTATCTATTTTAATGATTTTAACTTCAATCTCATCTCCAGCCTTATAGAGTGCTTTAGCAGAGTCTGATTTTTCCCAAGATATCTCTTGATTATGAAGAAGACCTTCAACAGCACCAATTTTAAGGAAAGCACCAAAATCAGTTACAGATGAAACTGTACCTGTAATAATATCTCCTGTTCTATTTGCTGATGCAAATTGGTCAATAGGTTTTGGAAGAAGTGTTTTTCTTGAAACTCTAAGTCTTCTCTGTTGTTTATCAATCTCAATGATTTGAACATCAATTACTTGTCCAATTTCAATGTAATCTTTAGGGTGTTTGACATTCTTATCCCAAGAGATTTCAGATACATGAAGGAATGCTTCTAAATCTTCGCCTAAATCAACAAATGCACCATATGGTTCAATATTTGAAACCGTTACAGAGACAGTATCTCCTGCTCTTAATGTATTGTCAATATTTTTCCATGGGTCAATAGTTGCTTCTTTGATAGATAGAGATAGGTGTCTCTTCTTTTTATCATAATCAATAGCAATTACATTAACTTCATCACCCTCTTTGTAGTATTTAGATGGATTAACAGGACCTTTGTGAGAGATTTGTGAGTAGTGAACAAGTCCGTCCATACCACCAACATCAACAAACATTCCATATGATGTAATTTTTTTGATAACACCAAGAACAACAGCTTTGTTCTCTAGTAATTTATCAACAATCTCTTGTGTCTCAGATTTTTCACGTTCAATAAGCTCTTTTCTTGAAACAACTACTGAACCCTTCTCTTTGTCTACTTTTACAATAAGTGCTTTAACTTTTCTACCGATTGGGTCAACTTTATAAGAGATATATGAGAGTGTTCGAGGCATAAAGAACTCTAATCCAGAGACATCTACAACAAACCCACCCTTATTTTTTTTCGTGATAACACCCTCTACCACATACTCTTGTTCATCATCGTACTCTTCGATAAATTCAGCAAGTGCTGTTCTTTTTTCTGCCAATTCATAAGATACGTTTGGTCTCTCTCCTCTAAATCCAGTAATAACAACGCTAATTGCTTCACCCTCTTTAAACATAATATCACCATCTTCATCTCTAATTTGGTCAAGTGACATAAATGCTTCATTCTTACGACCAACATCAATAATTGCTTGGTTATCTTCTTCTACTATTTTTACAACAACACCATCTACTAAATCACTTTTTGTATCTGCTTTTTTAAACGACTCCTCGAGCATCGCTCCAAAATCTACGTCCTCTATTTCGATATCTTCGAATTTCATGCTTACTAATCCTTGCTTGTGCCTAATTTCGTGCTATTATACTCTTATTTTTTTAATACGCAATGAAAAATATCAAATATAAGGGTATATTAATTATTCATCTCTTTGATTTTATTAATAACATTTTGAATAATCCAATCAGGGGTAGAAGCTCCTGCAGATATGCCACACAGTTTTTTATTTTTAAACCAGTTTTTATCAAGTTCGGTCTCATTTTCGATTAAGTAGCTATCTTCACATTGCTGTTCAGAGATGCTATGTAGCATCTTGGAGTTAGAAGAGTGTCGTCCACCAATAACAATCATCACATCAGCTCTTTTTGCTAACTCTGATGCTGCATCTTGGTTTTCAAATGTTGCATTACATATTGTATTAAATACTCTTACTTCTCTATGTGTCAAGATAAGAGCATTGACTATTTTTAGAAAATCAGCAGGTTTTTTTGTTGTTTGAGATACGAGTGCTACTTTATTTTTTAGTGGAAGTCCTTCTAACTCTGTTTTGTCTAATACTATAAATGCATGATTTTCATTATCTGCATAAGATACAACACCTTTAATCTCTGGATGTTTTTTATCTCCAAAGATAACTACCGAATAACCCTCTTTGCTCATACGTGATACAATATTCTGTGGTGTTGTTACATAGGGGCAGGTTGCATCAATAATCTTATTTTCCTGTTTTTTTAATACAGCTAACTCATTTTTAGGGATTCCGTGAGTTCTAATGACAATAGCATTATCATTCTCAACATCTTCAATTTTTTCAATTAGACCTATATTAAATCCCTCTTTTAGACGTTTTATCTCATCTTTATTGTGAATGAGAGGTCCATATGTAAAACTATTTTCATGTTTCTCTGCAATCTCAATGGCACGTTTCACACCATAACAAAATCCATAACTTGATGCAAGTTCTATTTTCATATTTATTATCCTAATTTTGTGATTTTTTGAAGTATATCAAAAAAGTTAGGAAATGAGGTATCAATACACTCTATATCTTCAATTTTCATACTACAAAGAACACCTGCAATAGCAAAACTCATAGCAATTCTATGGTCTCCATAACTATTTATAGTAGCAGATGATAGTTCTCCTCCTACTATCTCATATCCATCTTTATGTTCTATCGTTTCTACTCCACATCTATTAAGTCCCTCTAAAACAGTAGTAATTCTATCACTCTCTTTTACACGTAGCTCTTTTGCATTTTTGACGATACTTTTTCCCTCTGCTACAGCCATAGCAATAGATAGAGCAGGGAGTTCATCTATAAGCCAAGCGATATTATTCTCCACTGTTACAGCAGAGAGTTTTCCATTGTAGATTATCTCTATATCTCCAATAGGTTCATATATATTCTCTTTTTCTATAAAATTGATGGTTGCTCCCATCTCTTTTAATACTTTATATGCTTCTATTCTTGTAGGATTTAAGGTTACATCTCTAATAACTGTTTTAGAGTTTGGTGTGATAGCTGTAGCTACAGCAAAAAAGAATCCACTAGAGGGGTCAGCAGGAACAGTAATATCCAATGGTTTTAGTGGAGTAGATATAGGTTCTATCTCTATCCAACCATCACTGTTGGTATTTATATTTGCACCCATTCCCCTAAGCATTCGTTCTGTATGGTCACGCGAGAGTAGATTCTCTCTATAATAAGATTTTTTATCAGCTTGAACTCCTGCTAATATAAGTGCCGATTTTACCTGTGCAGAGTCGATAGGAGATTGATATCTGAAAGAGCTTAACTTTGCACCACGAATAGCAAGTGGTGCTAGGTTTCCCTCTTCTCTACCATCTATTTTTGCTCCAATTGCTCTAAGAGGAATAGATACACGATTCATTGGTCGTGAGCGTAAATATCTATCTCCTGTCAATATAAATGACCCCTCTATACCTGATAATAATCCTGCATATAGTCTCATTCCTGTTCCTGCATTACCACAATCTAAAATATTATCTGGTTCTGTTAATCGTTTAGGAGGAGTAATCGTTATATCTGAACCATCTCGTGTCACTTCTGCACCTAACTGCTCTGCAATAGATAGAGAAGAGAGGGTATCTTCTCCTAAAAGAAAGTTTTTTATAGTTGAGGTTTCATTAGATAGAAGAGAGAATATAGCACAGCGATGAGAGATGGATTTATCAGGAGCAATATCTAAACACTCCAACTCAAAAGGTTTAGAGTGTTTTTGAATGCTTATGGTTCTCATCTTAATTTTGCTCCATATTCATTGTGTAGTTTTTCAAGAATGGTGTTGACTGTATAGTCAATATCTTTATCATTAAGAGTATCTTCTAGTGATTGGATAAAGAGACGAATGGTTAAACTCTTCTCCTCTCCTAACTCTTTATCTTCATAGACATCAACAGCGTAAAAATTACTCAAAAGAGGTAAATCTAATAGTTGAATAGTGTTTGAGATATGAGAATATGGCAGATGTTTATCTACTACTAAACTTAAATCTTTATAGACTCCTTGAAATTTAGAGATAGTATGAGCATTGATATGTTTAGGAGAGAGTGCCTCAAAATCTATTTCAGCTACGAAGGTATCAAATAGATTAAAATCTTCACAAACATTTGGGTGTACTTTAGTTATAAAACCAGACACTTCATTATTGATAATAATATCGGCAGATTGATAAGGATTGATAAGTAGATTATCCTTAGTTGAGGCTCTAAGTTCAAAGTTTCCAATAATAGCAGATAGTTTTTTTACAAAAATATCAAAAGTAATAGGTTTAGGTTTTCCTGCATTTCCTACATATTCAGTTTCTGATTGTCCTGAATATATAAGAGATAGAACTTCTCTCTCTTTTCTATTATTATCAAATATAGTACCTATTTCAAAGAGAGCAACTCTTTTTTTAGAGTAGTTTATATTACGCTCTACAGCTTGTATTAGATTTATCAAAAGTGTTGTTCTTAGGGTATTGAAATCTGATGTAATAGGATTTATAATATCTAGCTTTTCATCAATAAGAGGAAAATTATACTTAGCCAAAAGTAGTTTATCTGAAAAGGCATAAGAGATACTCTCATCAAATCCAGCACCTACTGCACGTGAACGCAAGGATTTTTTGGCATAATATCTCTCCATTGTAGAGTTTATTCGTTGGGACTCTTTGAACTCTAACGGTTTTGCTTCAATATTATTGATACCAATCATACGGACAATCTCTTCTGTAATATCTTGAATATTCTCAATATCATGTCTATAGTTTGGTATTGTTACTCCAAATTTATCATCAGCTGTACTTTGGACTTTGAACCTTAAATCCGTTAGAATAGTCATAATATTGATTTTTGGAATATCATTTCCGATAAGTTGACAAACTTCTGTTGTACATACTGTAACTATCTTATCTTCACGCTCCTCATCTAAAGATATATTTCCCTCAAAGAGTTTAGATTTTGTATAGCTTTCTAAAAGGTAGGTTAAATAGTTGATTCCAAAACATAGATTTGGTTCAGACCCACGAGAGGTATTGTAGAAGAGTTCATCAGTCTCTAGTCTGTTTTCGGCAACTAAATTGGTCAGAATAGTAGGATTCATGTATGAGGTTTCAAAGAGAACTCTTGATGATTTTTCTGTAGCCTCTATCTCTTGGACATGGGTAATCCCAAGTTTAGAGTAGAGTTTGTCATTGATAATTACATCTACAATCCCTCTATTATTTTCCAATTTAATTGTAAGCTTTTCATCCTCTTCTAATTTAATATGGCCAACATCATAAGCTCTTAAAATGACACCTGTAGTATGTGTGATATATTTTAGGGTATTTTTGAGTGCATCGCTTTGAAGCTCATCTATAAATGCAAGTCTTAATGAGAACAATAATGAAGTATATAACTCCTCCATGTTTGCAAGTGCATATTGAACAGAAGCGTCTATTTTACCCTTTACAATTAGTTTTGAAACACGTGCTAAACCAATTTTTTCAGGATTTTGACTCTCATAATCAAATCTATTTAGAGGAATTTTTAAAGATGCAGATAAATCTCTAGCTACACCATGAATAGAGAGACAATCTCCACGGTTTGCAGTAAGTTCAATCTCTATAACTGTATCAGCTAACTTCTTATATTCATTAAGTTCTCTACCTACAATTAGCTCTCCGATACTCTCATCAAGTATCATAATACCATCTCCAATATCAGGTAGTCCTAACTCTGATGCAGAGCATACCATTCCCTCACTATCTACTCCACGAAGTTTAGCATGTTTAATCTCAAAATCTTCTCCAAGCTTTGCACCAACTGTCGCAACAGCAACATACTCGGCATCTACAACATTTTTTGCACCACAAACAATCTGTCTTATTCCAGAACCAATATCAATTTGACAAATATTAAGTTTATCAGCATCGGGGTGCTTTTCACATGATAGTATCTTTCCTACAACTACTTTTGGTGGTATAGTATACTCTTTTATATTATCTACCTCTAATCCAATAGAGTTTAGTGTCTCATATAGTTTCTCATTACTTACTTTTTTAAGGTCAATAAAAATATCCAACCATGTTCTTGTTAAAATCATCTAAATTGCTCCAATAAACGTGTGTCTCCCTCAAAGAGCATTCTAAGGTCAGGAATTTTATGCAACAACATTGCAAATCTCTCTACACCTAACCCAAAAGCATAACCACTAACATCTTTATAGTTAACAGCATCAAAAACATTTTGGTCAACAATCCCACACCCTAGAACCTCTAGCCAACCTGTATGTGAACAGACACGACACCCCTCTGCTTTACAGAATATACAGGATATATCAACTTCAGCAGATGGCTCTGTAAATGGGAAGAAACTTGGTCTAAAACGTACCTCAACCTCTCCAAACATATAGTGTAAAAAGTCAGACATAATAGACTTTAGGTTTGCAAAACTTACTTCACCCGTCTCCCCTACAACTAACCCTTCAACTTGATGAAACATTGGTGTATGGGTAATATCGTAATCTTTTCTAAATACAGCACCTGGAGCAATCATACGAATAGGAGGTTTTTGAGCCAACATTGTTCGTATCTGTACAGGTGAAGTATGAGTTCGTAAGACTGCTTTATCTCTAAAGAAAAAGGTATCTTGCATATCACGAGCAGGGTGGTTTTTTGGTAGATTTAAGGCTTCAAAGTTATGAAAATCATCTTCTACTTTTGGCCCATCTTCGATAGAGAAGTTTAGTGCTACAAAGTAGTCTATAATCTTATCCATCGTTGTCATTACAGGGTGTAATGCTCCCTTTTCATTGAGGTTGCTATAGAGCGATACGTCAATAGCTTGGGCTTTTAATAGACGCTCTATCTCCTCTTTTTTGAGTGTTTCATAACACGTATCATAAACGTCTTGAAGATGGGCTTTTTGTCTGTTAAGCCCCTCTGCAAATGCTTTTTTTTCTGGTCCGGGTACATCTTTTAGTTTTGCAAACTCTTTTGATAACGCACCTTTTTTCCCAAAAAGTTCTATACGAACTCTACTAAGTGCATCTAAAGAACTTGCATCTCTAATCTGTTCTTCTAAATTTTTCAAAATAACCTCTATTTAATTCTTACTAATAATTGTGAGATTTTATCGAAACTATGCTAATAGTGGGATTGAATGTGTTATAATTTTTTAAATTAAAATATTTAACATAAATAGATAAAGGATAAAAAGATGTGTATTTTTTGTAAGATAGTAGCTGGAGAGATTCCTTCTAATACAATTTTAGAGAATGATAAGTTTATTGCATTTCATGATTTATACCCAAAAGCACCAATTCATATTTTGGTTATTCCAAAAGAGCATGTAGAGTGTTTCCAAGATGTATCTAGTGAAATTATGGCTGAAATGACACCATTTATTCAAGAGGTAGCAACCATGATGGGGATTGATAAGAGTGGATATAGATTGATAACAAATAATGGAAAAGATGGTGGACAAGAGGTTAATCATCTCCATTTTCATATTATGGGTGGAGCAAAGTTGCCATTTGGGCATTTAGTAGATGAACCACAAAAGAGTCTTTAAAAATAAGGAAAAAAATGACATTAGAAGAACTAGATAAAAAGTATGGTTTGCAAACTTATAACCGAAACTATATCAACTTTGTAAGAGGAGAAGGGTCGACTCTATTTGCTGAAAATGGAGATAATTATATAGATTTTGCTTCAGGTATTGCTGTAAATTCAGTAGGACACAATAACCCTACTTTAGTCAAAGCTATCCAAGAGCAGGTAGCCAAAATTATCCACATTTCAAACTTACAAGTGATTGAACCACAAGCAAAGTTAGCAGAGCAGATTGCCACTTTAGCTAATTATGATGGAGCAATATTTTTTGCAAATTCAGGAGCAGAGGCAAATGAGGGAGCAATTAAGATAGCTCGTAAATATGGAGAGACTAGATTTGAGAAGAAGCGTTATAAAGTAATTACGTTAGCACACTCTTTTCATGGACGAACCATAACTACCGTAAAAGCAACAGGTCAAGATAGTTTTCATACTCCAAACTTTTCGCCATATCCTGCAGGATTTTCTTATGTAGATGGGTTGGAGTCTGTTTATGATAATATAGATGATGAGACGGTAGCTGTGATGATAGAGCTAGTCCAAGGGGAGGGTGGTGTTCAACCTTTTGATAAATCAGAGATTCAAAAACTGGCAAACTTCTTAAAAGAGCAAGATGTTTTACTTATTGTTGATGAGGTTCAGACAGGAATCTATCGTACAGGTAAGATGTTGGCATCAAATATGTATGAGATAAGCCCAGATATTATTACCATGGCAAAAGGTCTTGGTGGTGGTGTGCCTATTGGTGCTGTAATGACTAAACATAGAGATGTTTTGGTAGCAGGAGACCATGGTAGTACTTTTGGTGGAAACTATCTAAGTACAAGAGCAGGTTTAGCTGTATTGGAGGTATTGAGTGGATTATATGAGAGTGGAAAACTTACTGAAACATTAGCCTATTTTACTGTTAGATTAAAAGAGATGGCAACCAAATATCCAAATCTATTTACCCAAGAGGTTGGTTTAGGAGCTATGCGAGGTCTTCGTGCAAAAGATAATGAGACGATGAAATCTGTAATCTCTAAATCTATGGAGCATAGATTGGTTATACTTCCTGCTGGAAAAAATACAGTTCGTTTCTTACCTGCACTTACGATAACAAATAGTGAGATTGATGAGGGATTTAGACGCTTTGAAGAAGCTATCTCTTCTATATAGCTTACTCCTTTCTGCTCTTATGGCAGAGAGTGAGTTGAGCAATATTCTATCTACTGATAAGTCCCAACTCTTGGAGTATCAGCAGAGACAAAATAGTATCAAGAGTAGAGAGTTAGAGAACTCTTGGATAAATCCTATTGTATTGCAATACTCCAAAAACTACTCAACCCAATTTGGTAAGACTCTAAACACAGGTCAATTTGTAGTATCTGTAGACCAACCTATATTTAAATCAGGTGGAATCTGGTCTGCTATCAAATATGCCAAAGCATTAAGAGATGCAAATAGTTTGGATATAGAGCTTCAGAGACGTAAACTCATATCACAAGCTTTGACTATCTTGTATAATCTAAAAAAGTCTAAACTGAAATTAGAGAAGTTAGAGTTAACTCTACTAAATGATGAGATAGATATTGCTATACAAAAAGAGAGTTATGAGAATGGATTAACCAATAGAACACTCTATGACCAAGCACTACTCAAACGAAATAGAGACTCTATTTCTAAACTAGAGTTGAAGTTGACTATTACAAAACTAGAGAATGATTTCTCTCTTCTAAGCGATAGAGACCCATATAGTATAGAGTTACCAACTTTTTCTATGATAGACAAGAACCGTTATCTACACAATCAGTTAGAGTTACAAAGAGATAGTTTTAGAGTAGAAGAGAAGAGAAACAACAAAAAGATGACTTTGAGCAAATACCTACCAGAGGTATCTATAACAGGACGATATATAAATGAGGATTTAAACCCTCTATTTGCCTCTCCAAATAGCAAGATAAAAGAGCAATACTTCACTTATGGGTTCAAAGTGACACTTCCCTTAAGTATCAACTCATTTAGAGATATTCAAAACTCAAAAATAGAGTATTTAAATGCACAAGTTGAACTCAATGAGAAGAGAAAGATTATTGCAAATAGATATAAACTTATCAAAAAGCGTTTGGAGATTATAGATGAGAAGATAGCCCTATCAGAAGATGATGCTATTCATTATAAAAGTATGTTAAACACAACCCAAGAGATGCAGAGTGTAGGAGACAAAACAAGTTTTGATACAGATATAGTTTCAAATAGTCTCAAAATTAGAGAGTTAGACCAACAGATATATAGAGTAGATACCCAAATAGAGCTTTTAGGACTCTATATTAATATAGCTGATGCACTATAATGTTATGTTATAATTTTTATAAAAAAAGGATTTATGATGTTAAAAAAGATAATTCTATTTATATTTATGGGGTTTATAGCAATAGCATATGATTTTGGAGATGTTCCAAAAGTTCTAGTAGAAGAGATACCAAAAGGTAAGCCAACTATGGTACAGTTTGGAAAAACTGAATGTATTTGGTGTGAACATATGGCTCCCTATTTCAAAGAGATAAAGGCAAAATATCCTAAAACACCTATTTATTATGTGAATACAGATAGAGATATTTTAGG
>JALSOO010000035.1 GCA_026986355.1 Campylobacteraceae bacterium
AGTTATCATCACTTCTATTGACAATAGCATAGTTAAAATCTCTTCCTACTATTTGAGTATATAAGTCACTATCATTTCTATCAGCTCCTACTCTTTGGATATTAAGCTCTATATCATCATTAATAATCGTTCCAACCCCACGACTCTTACCAATTTGACAAAAGCTCATAGGAATAAGATTTGGATAAGGGAAATATATCTCTACATAGAACTCCTCATCTGCTTCAACCTTGGTATCTCCATAGACAGGAACGGTAATTGTATGGGTTCTACTATTAGAGAAGATATTAAAATTTAAATCAAATCCACTCTTTGGTTCAAAGTCACTATCACTGCTTGTAGCAGGTTGATGAGGTGGTGTAATCTCATTACCATCTCCATCAATAACTCTATATTTAAAGATAGATGGCATTCCAGAAGGCATCATCGGTAAATCAGCATCAATAGAGACCGTAAAATTAAAGTTGGTTGTGCCACTATCTCCCTCTATTTTGGTTACATTGTTAATTGAGAGTCTAGGTGGATGAGGTGGTAGGGTAATATTGGCATCAGCACAACTTGTTCCATCATTATAGAATGTTAAAGCAGGGCTATTGTGAATAGCATATAACGCTCCATCATTGGTGGTTATCTCATAAAAGCCTCCATTGTGTGCTAGGGCTACCACTTTGTCCTCTGCATCAGAGAAGATAATATCTATATCGGATGTAAGCTCATCATTGTGACTGTTTCCAATAGGGGTAATAGTTCCACTGTTTTTATCTATCTTGACAAATTGTTTATTATCGACCAACATTGCATAAAAGTATTGGTTTGTAGTATCAATCGCCATATCCCAAAAACGAACAGCAGAAGAGAGTGTTATGGTTTGAATAACAGCTTTTTGAGCAATATCAATCTTATACATCTTATCATCTGCTCCACCTCCACCAGAGATATAATAATATCCCTCTCTATCAAACTCCCCTGCATAGAGTTGTCCTCTATTTAACCCTTGAACTACTCCTAAATCTTGAACAAGACCATTTTTATCAATCTTAACCAGATGAGTACCATACATACCATAGATAAAGTTATCTTTTGTGTTATACCCAATGGCATTGTATCCACCATTATCACTCTCAAATCCACTACCTATTGGTGCATAAGCAAAACTAGGTCGAACGATACTATGTAACCAAGTTGCACCACTATCTGTACTACCCGTTCCTAACTCACTTCTGTTTGAGAGGTAGAGTTTGTCGGTACAGGTGAAAGGCTCTGGTGAGTAGTTATCTCTGTAATCAAAATCTTTATCGCTTGGTTGAGCATCAGAGCCATTAGCCAAAACATCATGGTCACTATCTTGAAGTGTAAACGCCCCATTACCATAAGCTTTCCCATTAACATCAGAGTAATTATCAGCAAATTCAACTGTAATACCATTGTCAAGACCATTAACACCTACATTCCCTGTTAGGGTTAATCCACTCTCTTGGGCATCTGTTTTCCCATCATTATCAGCATCTAAGTCTAAATAATCAGGGGTTTCATCTCCATCGGTATCAACAGGTGTAAATCCATTAGGATAAGCTGTATCTACCCCTTTATCACTAAACTGATTATTAGGTTTAATATAATCTTGCGTTGTTTGAGCTTCAATGTTATCAGGTATTCCATCGTTGTCTGAGTCTAGGTCTAGGTAATCTGCAATGCCATCATTGTCATGGTCACAAAATACTTGGCGAACTCGAATGTCATCAAGAGCAAGGTCATTTCCACTTCCTCCTGGGGCATTGTTTGAGAGAACCACTTGAACTTGGGTATGCTCTTGGGGATTAAGTGAAAGTGTATAGTGATTCCAAACAGAGTTTTCAGGAATATCACCTGTATTAACAGCTTCGCCAATTTGATTACCTTGCATATCTTCTAATCTAAATTTGATATTGGGTAAAATAATATCGCTTCCTGCTTTGACCACATTTAAAATCCATAAATCAACACTCATGTTTGCATTTGGAACAATGGTGTAGGTTCTTCGATAAAACTCATCAGGGTCAAGTGAAGCATTAACCACCATCATACGTCCATTGGCATTGGCTGTGTGGTCACCTATTTGACTCCAAGTACCAAAAACAGAAGCATCAGGGTTTGGGTGTTGCACAACAGCGTATTCTCCATCATTGACATTGACATTTCCTGCCCAATACTGGATATTTTTCTCTGCTTGACAAGAACCATCTCCCCCATCACCACTCTCATAACAGTAGCTTGTATAAGGGTTGGTTGTACGCCCCCCTTGACCAAAGTCATCAAAGGACATTAACGTATTAACTCCTTCGGAACAACTTCCGTACTCTATGCTGTCTAAAATTCCATCATTATCACTATCTTCATCACAAATATCAGTAACGCCATCACCATCAGTATCTTTGTTACCTGATCTTGGGTCACATTTATTGTAATGAGGTTCAATACTAATCTCATAATCTTCAACCTCCCCATCAGGAGAGATTAGGTTTTCAGGTTCATTCTTTTCATTATCTTCAACACAACGTAAAATACGTTCAGTAGTCAAACGAATACGCATAATGGCTTTACCCTCTGTTGCATTAGCAATGGCTTGAGTATTTCCATCTGTGGAATCGTCCCAAACAATATTAACTGTTTGAACGTTAGAGGAAGAGGGGATAGATAAATCATTAATATTTAAGGCTTCAGAAAATTCAAAAGTACCATTACGGTTAAAGTCAATCCAAGCAGTGATATAAGCAGTTTTTCCTGTGTTATTAAAAACTTTAACAGGAACAGTGTAAGAACTATCTCCAACAGTTAAAGTTGGAACGACACCTACTACACCATCACTATCATCATCTCCATCTCCTGTGGCATGGTTTGAGCTTTGTTGGTCATTTTCTGCATCAGGAACAGAGTTTCCTAGATATAAATTTTCATCTATTTTATGGCGAACATGGGTGTAATTGTTTGGGGCATCTCCAAAGTCAGCAGGACACCCTAAAGCTTTAACTTTAACAGTAACACCCTCTTTTGTTAGCGAACCATCAGTTTCCAATTTAAGTGTAACAGAAGAACCATCAATAATGAGAACTTCATTTCCTATTTCTCCATCAAAACTATGAGAGACTCCATTTCCATCTATAATATAAAGATAATCATAGTCTTCTTCTGTTACTCCATTAATGGTAACTTCAATTTGTTGTGCATTCGGAATATTAATCACTTTTTGAATATTCATATTGTTACTGTAGGTACTATGTGAATTACTCTCCACCCATTCAGAACCATTGGTAGAATAAAAAACTTCACTATCACAATCTTGAGTAGTATTATTCTCAGCAATTAAAGGTGCAATGTCATCATATGTAAATGAGAATTGGATAAGTCTGTGATAACCATCATAAGATGAAGTTGTTGGTTTCATTCCATAAGCGTTATCATTTTGAACTCTAGCCTCTATTGATGCACTATTTTTCCATATTGCACCTGCTCTACAAGAGAGTTCTGTGAGAGTTGAGCTATCATTACAGTTTCCATTATCTTTACCCTTTAATTTGGTGGTATAGTCATTATAATAACTACCTGATGTTAATACTACTTCACTATCATTACTAATTAATGTCTGTAGAGGATTTTTATAATAAACATCATCTGTTGAGGTAGATGAAGGACTACTATCTAAATCAAAATTAGTTGCAGTTAACATATCTACAAAAACAGGAGTTAGAGTTCCCTTTTCTACAACTGTAAATTTTAAATTCATATAAGCCATATTGTTATAATCGTCTTTATCTCGAATATGGAAACTTACCACATTACTTAGTGTATCAACACAAGTCTTAGGGTCATAATCATTATCTTCTGATGTTACATCCAAAATAATATCTAAATCTTTACCTCCATAAGAGGCTGTTGTTCCAAAACGATAAGAGGCAGTAGAACAATCTGTTCCACTCAGAAGTGTTTGTGTCCCATCTAGCTCTATACTTACAGAGAAGAGAGAGGAGAAAGAGAGTGATAAAAGTATTATTGTTTTAAACAAATATTTCAAATTTAAACCTTTTTATTAAAATTATTTTAATATTTTAACTAAAAAGGTCTAATGTATAAATTAATAATCTAAAATGTAAGTTTAAATTTAATTTTATATTACCAATCCATTTTCCCTGTCTCATTTACCTTAGGCTTAATACTCAAAATATTCCCTGTCTTTCCAACTCCTGTCCATTGTGACGCGTTGTTGTCTGTACAGTTAATTACATATTGTGAGGGGTTAAAAGTAAGTGATGGTGTCGTTGTAATGGCTACTGTAATTTTTGGATTACTACAGTCGTCAAAGCTATTTAAAATTAATCCATTTGAACCATTAGGCAAGGTAATATTGTTATTAGGATTAATGCTTACCGTTCCAAAATTAGGTGTAAGTGTTGTTACGTTTCCATCGAAATCGCCATTGTGCTTAGAAGATAAATACCAACCGTTTTGCTCTCGTGTGGTGGAGCTTAATGTTGTATTGGCTAAGACATTGGTGGTAGTACAATAGTTGGGAATATTGGTCTTACAAAATATATCTACATTTAGAGGTGTTCTTACTATTTTAGAGATATTCATATTGACTCTTGGGTAGTTGTTTAGGTCGGATACCACTCTTGCGTAGTAAAAGTTTTTAGTTGCA
>JALSOO010000036.1 GCA_026986355.1 Campylobacteraceae bacterium
ACAAATACCACATCTGGCTTATAAGTAACAACATCTCTTATATCTGCTATAAGAGTTTCACTCTCTTTTAAATACTCTTTATGAACCTCATCTCCATATATAAACCATCTAATCTCATCTCCTCGTGATAAAATCTCTTTTTGGAGTGGACGTAATACAGGAAAACTGTAATCTTGCGATATAAAGAATAGATACTTTTTTTTTATACTCATTTAATACTCATATTTTTTTAAGATTCTATCATAGTTTTAATTAGGTATAATATTTGATGAAAAGAAAAATACCATACATTGACCTACATTCTGATACCCCAACCCTAATACTCCAAAAAGATATAAAATTGGATAAAAATAGTTACTGTATAGATATAGATAACCTACAAAAAGGAGATGCGTTAGCTCAATTTTTTGCAATGTATATAGATAGTCAAACTGTTGAGAGTAGTTTTGACTATTGTGTAGAGATGCTTGATAGATTCAAAGAGGAGCTAGATAATAATAGTGATACTATTATGCTTTGTAGAGACTATAATGATTTAAAAGAAGCAGATAGGGATAATAAGATAGGAGCTTTTCTAACTATAGAGGAGGGAGAGGCGATAGAGGGAGATTTAGATAGACTCTATTTTTTTAAAGAACAAGGTATCTCACTTATTACGCTTACATGGAACTATGAGAACTCTTTGGGATACTCAAACTTTGAGTGGATAGACCAATATAAAGGATTAAAACCCAAAGGTATCAAGGCTATAGAGATTATGAATGATATTAATATGATTATTGATGTCTCACACCTTAGTGATGGTGGGTTTAATGATGTTCTAGCACACTCAACAAAACCATTTATAGCCTCTCACTCCAATGCTAGAGCCATAACCAACCACCCAAGAAACTTAACCGATAAGATGTTAAAACAACTAGCAGATAGTGGAGGAGTAACGGGGATAAACTTCTTTAATAAATTTCTATCAGATAGAGATAATGAATTAGCTACAATTAGTGATATGGTTAGACATATTAAACATATACGAAAAGTAGCAGGAGTTGATGTTATTGCTATTGGTTCAGATTTTGATGGTATCCCAAACCCTGTAGAGATAGCTAATTCCTCACAAATGGCTAAATTGGCTGATAGACTACAAACCGAAGGATTCTCTAGTGATGAGGTTGAGAAGATATTTTTTAGAAATGCTAGTAGAGTTATTAGAGAGGTTTTGAGCTAGGTGCTAAAGTTAAAACTACTACAGCAATAGCAAATCCTCCATCATGGGAAATAGATAGAGAAGAGCTTTTGATAGCATGAAGTTTTTGTGCTTTTGGACTCAAGCGAAAGTGTGGTGCATTTTTAGAATCTTTGTAAATCTTAATATCAAAAAAAGAGAGTTCTGCTCCTATCCCACAGCCTAAAGCTTTGGAAATAGCCTCTTTTGATGCCCAATATCCTGCAATACTCTCTATCTTGGTAGATAGTTGTTGCTCCTCTTTATCTAAAAATCTATCTAAAAACTTTTTGCCAAATTTATCTAATGATTTTTCTATTCTACTTATTACAGTAATATCTGTTCCTATTTTCATAAAGCTATTTTACCTAATTTTTAGATAAAATAAACAATAAAAAATTAGATTAAAAAAGAGTTTTATGATAGAGTCTATATTTGCATTTATTGGTACACCCTTTGTTAACTTTATAAAAAAGATGGAGAATTTTGGAACATTTATAATCTTTCAACTGCATCTATTTCCATTGATATTTAAACGTCCTTGGAGAGTAAAACAGATATTTGAGCAGACGGAAGTGATTGCAATAGGTACATTTGGAGTTATCTTTTTAACAGCACTCTTTTTGGGTCTTATCGAAGCTGTGCAATTATATCAAGGATTTTCCAAATTTGGAGCAGAGAGTTTTATGGGATATACTATATTTATCTCTATTAGTAGAGAGTTAGCACCTCTATTAGCAGGATTGATGGTCACAGCACAAGCCATCTCTTCTATGTCTGCTGAACTAGGAACAATGCGTGTGACTGAACAGATAGATGCTATTGAGACACTAGCCGTAGACTCCAAAAAATATCTACTTATTCCTAGAATTATAGCTACTACATTGGCTGTTCCTCTATTGGTTATTGCTTTTGACTTTATCTCTAATATGTCGGCTTTTTTGATGGCATGGTTTGCCTTAGATATGAATCCTGTTGTCTATGCAGATAGTATTAAACAGCTACTGCACTTTTCTGATATTGGTTCAGGTATACTCAAAGGCTTATTTTATGGTTATCTTATCGGAACTATTGGCTCTTATGTTGGTTATCATACTACAGGTGGAGCAAAAGGGGTAGGAGTATCTACAACCAAAGCTGTTGTTTTAGCTTCGGTTACTGTATTTATTGCAGATTTATTTCTATCTATTATCTTCTTGGCATTGGATTGGTAGTTATCTACAATCGAATTCTAATAGACTCTTCATGGGCTGTTAGCCCCTCTGTATTGGCAATCAATGCACACGCTTCTCCTATCTCATCTAATCCCTCTTTGGTCATAGAGATAATAGAGGATTTTTTCAAGAAGTGGTCAACACTCAATGGTGAGTAAAATTTAGCTGTGCCACCTGTTGGCAAGGTATGGTTTGGACCAGCTATATAATCTCCAATTGGTTCAGGAGTATACTCTCCTAAAAATATAGCCCCTGCATGTTTGATTTTACCCAATAAATCCATAGGATTAGTGGTAACTATCTCTAAATGTTCAGGTGCAATCTGATTCATTAAATCAATCGCTTCGTCCATAGTTTGAGTTATAATAATTGCTCCACGCTCTTGGATAGATTTTCTTGCTATCTCCTCACGTGATAATCTACCTAAAAACTCTTCTATTTTATTGGATACTTTAGAGGCTAAAGAGGCATCAGTAGTAATCAAAATAGATGATGCCATCTCATCATGCTCTGCTTGTGATAATAAATCAATAGCCAAATAGTCAGCTCTTGCTGTACTATCTGCCAATATACCTATCTCACTAGGTCCTGCAATCATATCTATATTTACCTCTCCATAGACAAGCTTTTTAGCCGTAGCCACAAAGATATTCCCCGGTCCCGTAATTACATCTACCTTTGGTATCGTCTCTGTTCCATAAGCCATAGCTCCTATTGCTGATGCTCCACCCACTTTGAACACTTTGGTTACTTTACATAGATGACACGCAGCCAATAGAAGCTCATTGAGTTCATTATCAGGTGCAGGAGTACAGACTACTATCTCTTCTACACCTGCTACAATAGCAGGAATAGCGTTCATAAGAAGTGATGAAGGGTACACTGCTTTCCCACCAGGGATATAGAGTCCTGCTCTATCTACTGAGGTTACCTTTTGACCTAACATAGAGCCATTTTTTTCAAAATCAAACCAAGATTTTGGCATAAGTTTTTGATGATAATTCTCTATTCTATCATAGGCTAAATGTAGAGCATCTCTTAGAGTGTCATCAATATTATTATATGCCTCTTCCATAGAGCTTAAACTAACCTCTAACTCTCTATCTGAACTTGGACTCCAACGGTCAAATTTTGCAATATGTCCTTTAAGTGCTGAATTTCCTTCATTTTTAATCTCATCTAGGAGTCCCTTTACGATAGAGGTTACCCCATCAATATCCATTGCTCCACGTCTCAATAACTCATCAAATTCACTCTGAAAATCACTATCTTTTGTACTAAATATCTTCACTATATCTCCTTTGGTATCGTGCCAACATACTCTCATTACCTATCAAACCACCTTGATGGATATAGAGTGTTGGTTTTTCAAAAATCTCTGGGTTTTCTAACAGTGTTAGCCACCCATGTGGGTCATAGAGTAAATCAAACTCTATTCCTATTTTTTTTTGTAATTCTAACCAAATATTATAAGACTCCTTATAGAGTTTGGCAAAGTGTCTCTTTTTGGAGGGTTTTATAATAGTAGGGTGTAGCCTCTTATCTCTCTCTAACATCAAAAACTGCTTTTTTAGATACTCCACATCTCCCACACACGGAACAGTAAAAACTGTAGTCCCTAAATCTATATTTAGAGCTTTAGCCAAAAAAAGTGCTGTTGTCCCTGTACCAGAGGGCAAAAATATATTTAATTCATCAAAATTTTGTTCTATTTTCCACTCCAAAATCTCTTTGGCTAATATCTCTAATCCATACTCTGCCTCTTTTTGTCGTCCACCCTCTTCTATAAATATAGTATCCTTTTCTAATGTAGAGGTAGGGATAGTTTGAGATATATCTATTTTCATTCCATTATCAATGGCATATTTGTAGTTACCATGAGGATTCTCTTTTAGATAGTTAGCTATATGTGTAGTATAATAATAAAACTCCCAACCCTGCTTTTTTGCTAAAACAGAGAGAGAGTACATAGCATTTGATTGAGCCGAACCATAAGAGACGACCCTTTTAATATGAGAAAAATCATGAGAGAGATAGTAGTGAAACTTACGAGCTTTATTACCAGAGAAATCTATAGAGAGCAAATCATCTCGTTTTATATAGATAGTTTGGTCTCTAAAGACT
>JALSOO010000037.1 GCA_026986355.1 Campylobacteraceae bacterium
GTAAGTAAAAAGGTTGTTCCTTTATTTAAGCTACTTTGAACCTCTATTTTTATACCCAACTCATTAGATAGTTTTTTGACAATATGTAATCCTATGCCCAAACCACGTTCATGCTCTTTGTAGAATCTATTAAAAATCTGTTTTGCATTTTTTATACCCTCTCCTGTATCTGAAATCAATATAGCACTCTTTCCCACCATAACCTTTATCTCTCCATCTTTTCGATTATATTTAGAAGCATTAACTAAAAGGTTATCTAAAATTCTACTAATTGAAGCTCGATGAGTATATAGCCATAATGTTTTACCTTCTACTATAAAGGTAAGATTTGGATATAGATTTTCTAATGGTTCAATACGCTCATGAATGAGTGATAAGAGTTCAATATCTTCATTCTGCTTTGGGTGTTCTTTGAGATAATTTTTTAGATTATCTTGTAAGGATAGGATTGTATCTAGTGATTGTTCAATTCGATGTATCTTTTCATAAGTGGCTTTTGTTTTTGGTAATGTTTTGATATTTAAGATAAGAGAGCTAATAGGGGTATTAAAATCGTGTAGTATATCTTTTATAAACTCTTGTGTTAGGTTAAAAGCCTCTTTTAATGGGGCTAAAGAGTAGAGTGAGAAGAGTAGTGTCAATAGCAAAACTCCTAATGTTGCTATTTGAAACTCATAAATTCTACTATTTTTAAACTCCTCTATCTGTTTTTTATAACTTGGTACATCATAACTTATTTTAAGATATAGTGGAGATTGAGGAACAGCATAATATTTATAAAAAAGGTTTTTCTCTTTATAGATTATATTTGGCTTTTTATCTTTTTCTCTTAAAAAATTAGTGGTATAAATCTCTTTTTCTTGGTTAAAAAACTCAATATTATAGTTAGAACAGGCATATATATTATCGTCCATATTAAAATTACATATATCCATGTTATAAGAGATTGACTGCTCTAAGTTTTTGACCTCATTTTGATACTCTTTATAGAAAATAATAGCAGTTAAAATATCTAATGTGATAAAAAAGAGTAGAAAAATCCTAAGAAATAGTTTAATTTCAATTTGATTCAATGGTATATCCTACTCCTCTAATATTTTTTATATCTAAATTAAGATCTCTCTTTAGTTTGGTAATAGCAACTCTTAGTGCGTTTTCACTATGGTACTCTGTCTCTTCTAATAGTTCCTCTTTTGAGACAGGTCTATTTATGTTTTTAAACAACAAATCAATCAATTTAAATTTGGAGTAACTTAAATAGATTCTCTTATCTTTTTTAAATATATCTCCAGAAATCATATTATATCGAATATCTTTTATAGTTATCATCATCTCTTTTGCCAATTTTGCATTGAGACGAATCAATAGCTCTTCAGGTATAAAAGGTTTTTTTATATAATCCTCTGCACCCACCTCAAACCCCTTTGCGATAGTTTCAATATCTTGATTTGCAGATATAAAAATAGTTGGGGTAGTATCATCTGCCTCTTTGAGGCTTTTGAGAAGTTCAATCCCATTCATCTTTGGTAAATTAATATCAAATAGATAAATATCGTATTTATTATAAAAAGTCTTATCCAAAGCCTCTTCAGCAGTTGTTATACTCTCTACTTCAAAATTATGTTCTTTTAATATCTCTTCAAGAGTCTTACTCAAAATAGTGTCATCTTCTAATAGTAGTATTTTTATCAAAATTTTTACCTTTTTTATAATTTAACTATTAAGGACGTTTGTTCCTATGTGCTTGTGCTATTTTTCTTTTTATAAGTTTTTCTATCTCCAATCTATCTTTAGATGAAGCATCTTTTGCTTTTTCAATTAATCGAATTATATCATTATCATTATTTTGAGAGCTGTTATCTTCCATTGAAGTATTTTTTGTTATCTCGTCTGAAAAAGATAGAGTTGGAATTAATAGCAGTATAGTTAGTAATAAAATATTTGTTAATCTCATAATTAGTTCCTTAAAGTTTTTAAATATCTAATAAAGAGTTATCTTTACTCTATCATTATACTTTATAATTGTTTTAAATTGTGTAAAAATGTGCAAAATAGATAAAAAAATTTAAGAGATAAGAAAAAAAGAGGCAAAAGAGTATTTTCCCACTCTTTAAAAGAGTGGAATTAGTGATAATTTATTGATAGATAGCTTGTGATGGTTGATATTGTGATTGATAATTATGCTCTTTAAATATCTCATCATATCCTAATCCCAAGAGTATCTCATCTACATCATCTGGGTCAAACCCATGAGCATGTACATATCGAATAATACTCTCTGTAACATCACTATCTACATAGTTTTCACGCATTTCTAGTTCTATATTTAAATTTTCTGACATAATTTACTTCCTTAGTTGTTGTTTGATAATGACAGTTTACTATATAACTATTATCGGACTATTATCATGACTTCTTATACTTAAATAAGTATAATCATTTTTGAATTTCATATAAAGGAAGAAAATGAAAAATATACTGTTGATACTTAATGCGTTACTCTTGATAATGACACTCTCTATTGTGATTATGCCTCAATTTTGGATAGTCTCTGTTGTGACTGGAGCAGGTGGAGTAAAAGGAGTAGCTTTTCCTATAATTTGGACAGTCTATGCAGGATTAGTATTTTTTACTTCTGCATTTACTTTCTCTTGGTTAGTCAAGAGATAATCAACTCTTTTTTTGACTATCCCTTTTCTACAATCTACTCTATCAAAGCTTTGTGATAGCGTTGTTTATAACCTTTTTTGATATTTTGAGCTAGTTTATGAACAGCCATAGCATAGTATGAGCTATGGTTGTATCGTGTAATGACATAGAAGTTTTTGCCACCATACCATAGCTCGTCCCAACCATGTCTCTCTAATTTTATAAGGCTAACTTTTCCTCTATAATTAAACTTCTCTCTTGGTTCTATTCCATCTAAATCTTTTCTATAATAGGTATGGGTATATCCTGTAGGTAGAGCATCAAAACGGTTACCTTTATATCTAACCCTAACAGCTACATCTTCTCCTCTTCTCCAGTGGTGTCGTCTGAAATAGTAGGCTATACTTCCAATAGCATCGACTACATTATTCATCTGTTTTTTACCATCTTTATTGAAGTCTACGGCAAATGATTTGTAGGTACTTGGTATAAATTGAGCCAAACCTATCGCTCCTGATGATGACCCTCTAATATCTTTGGGATTTATCTTTTCTCGTGCTGAAAGTCTTAGTAGTGATTTTAGCTGTTTTCTATAAAATTTAGCTCTTCTATCGTTTTTATCAAAAGATAGATGTACCAAACGGTCAAAGACAAAGTAGTCTCCACGCATAACTCCATAGTTACTCTCTATACCAATAATTGCTGTGATATATTCAGGTGGAATACCATATTTTTTATATGCTCTTTTGAGAGTTTTTCTAAATTTGTGCATAAAATAGATACCACCACCAACTCTTTTTTTGAATTGATAGTAGTATATATCCCAACTTCCCATAGAGCGACATCTTCCTCCACCACAGACTAAACCTTGTCGCAGTCGTGCTATATAGCTATTTTTACGAACATGTGAAAACCAACTATTAAGTGTTTTCTTTTTGAAGCCATATCTATACTGCATTGTGTGCATAAATTGTTTCACTTGTGGCTTTTGTGTGTAATCAACAGCTAATATAGGAGCAGAGAAGATTAATAGTATCAATAGATAGGTTTTAATTCTCTTCATATTATAAACCCATTTTACTAGGGTTTAGTATATTGTTTGGGTCAAAGGCTCTCTTTATATCTTTGAACATATTTATCTCTTGCTCATTAAATGCAATTCCCATAAATGGAGCTTTTGATGTACCAATTCCATGCTCTCCACTAAGTGTTCCACCCATATCGACTACCATTTGAAATATCTCCTCTATACATTTATGTCCCTCATCAATTTGAGCAATATCAATCATCACATTAACATGAATATTCCCATCTCCTGCATGACCAAAACATGGAATTTTAAATCCATACTTTTCGCCTATCTTATAGATATTTTCAAGTGCAGATGGTAGCATAGAACGAGGTACAGATATATCTTCATTGAGTTTTTTATTTCCAAAGATAGTAATAGATTGAGAGGCATTTCGTCTAGCATACCACAACTCTTTTGCCTCTTCATCACTTTGTGCAACTCTAAACTCTTTTGCTCCATTCTCTTTAAAGGATTGTTCTAAAGTCTCTAGTTGAAAAGTTACCTCTTCGGGTACATTTCCATCTACATCTCCGACCAAAACAGCACCAGCATCACTTGGTAGATTAACACCAAGTTTCTCTATAAGTGCTTGGATAACCAAACTATCCAAGAACTCCATTGCCACAGGATTAGCACCTGCTGATAGTGATTTAAATACAGCATTCATCGCATTATCTACACTAGGAAAGATACCCATATATGTCTTTTTATATTTTGGTTTTGGAATTAGTTTGAGTGTTAACTCTGTCAATACAGCTAGAGTACCCTCACTAGCTATTAATATACCTGCTGTATTGTATCCTGCTACATCTTTGATGGTACGTTTCCCTGCTCTAATAATATCTCCATTTGCACGAACTGCACGAAGAGCCATCACATAATCTTTGGTTATTCCATACTTTGCAGCTCTCATTCCACCTGCATTTTCACTTACATTTCCACCTAGTGTTGAGTACTCTTCACTTGCTGGGTCTGGTGGATAGAAGAGTCCAAGCTCTTCTACATGTTTTTGTAAATCCATATTGATAACAGCAGGTTGAACCACAGCTACCATATTTTGAGTATCTATCTCTAAAATCTTGTTCATATGTCTCTCCATAGCCAAGATGATACCACCATTAGCAGGTAATGCACCACCTGTAAAACCAGACCCTGCACCACGTGCAGTAATTACAATTTTATTATCATTGCAATATTTGAGTATTTTGCTTACATCCTCTTCATCTCTAGGAAATATAACCCCATCAGGTTCAAAGTGTGTTCGTGTAGCGTCATAACTATATGCAATCATATGTGCTTTATCATCATATATATTCTCTCTACCTACAATATCTATAAAAGCTTTTAAGTGTTTTTTCTCTATCATTTTATCTCGCTTATTGATTTATAATAATCTTCTAGTTTTACAGATGAGAATCCAAAATCGGATATATCCATCTGTGGAAAACGTGAAAAGAATGGTCTCATCGCTTTTTTATTGGTGATTGTAAAGGGTTGATTTTTGATAAGTTTTTTACTAATAGGGTCAAGAAAAAGAATACTATTTTTAGTAACAAGTAGAACTAATCCTACTTGATTTTTAATTGCAAATTTATATAAACTATCTAATGTTATTTTTGAAATCTCCTCTTTCATAAACTCTATTGCATAGCTATCAGGATGAATCCAATTTTTATTGAATCGTTTAGTGATACTGCTATATGTCTGCTCATTTGGGGCAATTAGAAGTATATTGTTATAATAGTTACCTAAAATAACTCTATCATTAACTTTTGCTTCTGTTTTAACAGAGGGGATATTATCATGTATAATAGCTCTATAGGGTAAGAGTTTTGCATCTCCATTTTTGGTAGTAATTAGAGAGTGTGTAATAGCCGATAGCCCATTTCCATAATCATGAACAACAACACCAGAGACTCCTGCTGATATATGTTGTGCAAGTTTAATAGTATCTCCATTAACTGATGTTATCGTTGTCTCTATACGTTGTGGAAAGCTGTTTGCTATTATGGCATAAGTCGTAATAAGTATTAATAGTATAATTTTTTTCATCAAATTCCTTAGGAGGTAGAGTTAATTCTCTACCAATTATGGTTATGATTATACTTGTTAAAGATTAATTTTTAATTACAACTCTTTTTACACTCCATCAACTCTAAGAAGTTTACTCTTGCCAATCATGAGGTCAATTGTCATACCCATTCGTTTAAATACAGACTCTTGTCGATACTCTAAACCATGTTTTTTACAAATCTCTTTTACAAGTGGTTGTGTTTTTTGATAAAAGCTCAATGGCATATCGGGGAAGAGATGATGTTCTACTTGATAGTTAAGAAAACCATGCATATAGTCTATAAAATCTGAACCTGTATTGTAGTTTACAGACCCCATAATTTGACGAAGATAAAACTCTCCATGCCCTTTATAAGGCTTGTTAAACATATAAATATCTTCTGCTGAATGGTTGGGTACAATAACTAAAAATGAGTGTAAATTGGTAAAAAATTCTGCCATGACAACAACAATAAGAGCAGTAATTACAGCACTTACTCCAAATGGTAAAAAGAGTGCAGGAATAACAATAAACTTAATTGTTAGATATGGTAGATAGTAGTTCCACCAAAGTTCAAAACCAAAAGGGGTACGAGGGTCAAATTGATAATCAAGAATCTCTTTTTTATTCTCCTCTTTGAGCTTTTTATTTTGTAAAATTCTAAGAGTATTTGGTGCATAGTAAGTAAATTTCCATGTTCCTGCAAAAACATAAACAAAAACACGTCTAAGCCACATTGGAGTCTTTGATTGGATAAGCCATTGCATATTTCTCTCTACATTATCTGGGTCATCAGCTTCTCCTAAATGATAGTGGTGCATAATATTGTGTTCATAAGACCACGCATCAGGAGTTATCCAATCGAGCCAATCAAGGTGTCTTCTAGCTCCTTTAGCATAAAACTTTTTTGTATATTTAGCAGGAACATTAGGAACTTTATCGTATGCACCATGCAAAATAGGGTGGGTTACATTTGCCCATCTACCAATATTTCCTGTACTAATTAAAATTGCTGATAAGATAGCTAATGACCAAAACAGAGGAGAAGATAGTGTTCCTTGTGTCAATTCTGAAACAGCAATAGTAAGAATCAAAAAATAGCCTGAAAAGGTAAATGTTCTTCCCCAACGTTCCATTTTTAGAAGATGTTGAAAATCCTCTTCACTTGGATTTCCTATTTTGGCTTTTGCCTCTTCTATATCTCTCTTTAATTGCTCTTTGTCTATCTGCTCATATGGTGTGTATTGTTGACTCTGTGATTCTAGTCTTGACATAAGACTCCCTTTTTCCCTCTATTATATATAAATATCAATAATAATATTTATTATATTTATCATAATCTAAAATGCTTTTATTAATTTGATTATTTGTTACATTGTTATTTTGATTAATAAGCAACTTTTTAAATATAATATAGTATTATGTAACATAAATAAATATGTTATATATTATACTTAATAAATATTTAATTATTTGAAATAATACAAAAACAGCAGAAATTAATAATAAAAATTGTAATATATACGAACATATTTAAATAGTAATATGTTATAAAAAATTTAAAAGGATTAGAAATGAAATTAATATTTATATTTTCTTTACTATTTACGCTTTTGAATGCCGAAGTAACGGTACAAACTACTAAAGATACCTATGCTCCACAAGAAGAGATTCATGTGGCATTGACAGGTATGCTTGGGAATAATCTTGATTGGATTGGTATCTATCCTATTGGAACTACAAATGATTGGGAAAATGTAGTTAAATGGAGTTGGACAGGTGGAATCACAGAGGGAAATGTGACTATGGATAGTGTTCCTGTTGGTAATTATGAGGTACGAGCATTTTTCAATAACTCTTTTAATCTTGAGGGTTCATACCCCTTTAATGTAGAGGGAGATGCACTTGATGTTAATATCTCAACAACCAAAATCAATTATCTACCCAATGAAGATGTCGTAGTTAACTTTTCACATATGCTTGGAGATGTTGAGGATTGGATAGGAGTATATCCACAAGGTAGTAGTAATGATTGGGCTAATGTAGTTGCTTGGAAATTTACCAATGGAGTAACTGATGGGAATATGACCTTTTCCAATTTAGCAGAGGGGAACTATTCAGTCAGAGCATTTTTCAAAAACTCATTTAATCTTGAAGCCAATAGTTCATTTTCTATTCACGATGATGAACCTATTACAAATGAGGTAAATCTTACTCTCAATAAAGCTGTATATGCTCAAAATGAATTGGTCTATGTAACCTATGACCATATGCAAGGTAACAATTTGGATTGGATAGGTATCTATCCTGCTGGAGCAACCTACGATTTTGAAAATGTTATAGACTCTAAATATACTTATGGAAATATATCTGGAGAGATGGCATTGGGAGGATTCCCTCAAGGAGAGACTCTTCATGGTTCTACTCCAATGCCAGGGTTAGCTCCTGGGAACTATGAGATAAGAGCTTTTTTCAATAATACTCTTCATACTGAAAAAGTTGTTCCATTTACGGTAACAGAGCAACCTGTTGTATCTACAATGTATGAAGATGCAAATGGTTCTATATCTGAAGATTGGATACATGTATCTGGTCCATATCCTCCTGTCTATTATAATGGTGTCGTTAGATTGAGAGCTAGATGGATTAATAACCATACTAATACATCTGAATATACTTTACCTTTTGATACTCCTAACACAACTCAAAAAGTTTTAGAGCTTGATGTTGGTGGAGTAGGGCGATGGACACCTCATTTTAATGTTGGAGTTATTGTCCAAACACTCAATGGACAAAGAAGAATGCTTTGGGATTCATATCTAAATCATTATAATGTTAGTGCAAATAAGCAAAACAATGTACTATCTTATCCTACTTATGTAGAGCTTCAACGCAATACAGCAAACAGTAGAAAGCACTTTAGAGTAAATGTAGACAAATATCTAAAAATACTTGAACCAAATAATAAGGTTATTAGTATTACCGATTTCTTTGCAACAGGTGGAGACCTTGATAATATCAAACTCTCTTCACATTAAAATATATAAACGGACAATCCTTTGTGGTTGTCCAACTCTATAATATAGTTTTATAATACTTATTATGATAATATAAATATACTAAATTAATTTAAAGGTTTTATATAATGAAAAGTATTAAAAAATTATCACTCTATTCCTTAGTTATAACATTACTTTTAGGGTGTGGAAGCTCTTCTACCTCTAAAGATGAGAGAGTAGTATCTATAACTACAACAAAAAACTCCTATTTTGTAGATGAAAATATCACCATAAATTTTAAAAATATGCTAGGAGATAAAAACGATTGGATAGGTATTTTTGAGCAAAATAGTACCAATACCTTTAAACATGCTCTTCGTAGAAGAGATACAAATGGTAGTAAAAATGGAAAATTCATATTTGAAGGGATAGAAAAAGTAGGAACTTATGAAGCTAGAGCTTTTTTTAAAGACTCACTTGTGCTAGAAGCCTCTAATACATTTAAAGTGATTTCTAAAAAGAGTAGTTCAACTGCTACTATCTATGAAGATGCCGAGGAGAGTATCTCTCCTAAATGGAGACAAATATCAGGGAGTTACCCTCCTTTGAGAGTAAAAAATGGTTTTAACAGTAAAGGAGCATTGGTTCTAACCCCTGAATGGGTAGACAATAGAACTAATAATGCAGAGTATCAATTAGATATGAACAATACGACTCAAAAGATATTAGAGATGGATATGGGTGGATTAAAAGATTATAAACTACCAAATCTTCATCAAAAAGGTTTTATTCAACACTATAAGGTAGGTGTTCGTGTAACTACTAAAGATGGTAAACGTGGAATGATTTGGGATTCATTTTTTAATCATGGAGGCGTAGAACCTTTTAAACAAGGAAAGTGGTTAAGTTATCCATCTCCTGTTGAGCATGTAAGAGGGTTTGATAATGTTCCTTCACTACCTATTGATAGATGGGTACATTTTCGAGTAGATGTTCAAAAAGAGTTAGAGAAGTTAGAACCAGAGAATAAAATACTCTCTATTGATACTTTTTTTGCTACTGGTGGCTTTTTGGATAATATCAAACTCTCTGATTAAAATGATGTTATAATTGGGTTAAAAAGAGTGAACCTATTATGACCTTTAAACCCTATCAAGCCTATTCAGCATCAGCAGGAAGTGGTAAAACTTTTGCACTCTCTGTTCGTTATGTATCTCTTCTCTTTATGGGTGTAGAGCCTAGCACTATATTGGCTGCAACCTTTACAAACAAGGCAGCATCAGAGATGAAACAGAGAGTTATATCTCTGATTATCCACTTAGAAGAGAAAGAGGCAGAGTTATCAGCTATATCTGAACAGACGGGATTGGGTAGAGAGGAGCTTTTGGCTAAACAGCCTGAAGTTCTTGAACTCTTTTTATCCTCTTCAAATTTTATAGTGACACTTGATAGCTTTTTTACCTCTATTTTACGTTCTGCTTCACTATATATAGATATAGAACCCGATTTTGTAACCAAAGAGATAGACCAAGAGATAAAAGAGGAGAACTTTTTAGAAGAGATTCAAGCAAACTCTCTACTTCATCAGTTGGTGAAATTAGCAATGAATATAGAAGATAAACGTTTTTTAAAAATGTTTGAGTTGATGCAAAATTTCTATAAAATAGACCCACTTTTACCAACTTCTAACTACTCCTTGGAAAATATTGACTCTATTGAGGATAAAATAGAGATACAACGAGAACTTCTATATAATATGATTATAGAAGT
This sequence comes from Campylobacteraceae bacterium, assembly GCA_026986355.1. Classification (GTDB taxonomy): domain Bacteria; phylum Campylobacterota; class Campylobacteria; order Campylobacterales; family Sulfurovaceae; genus UBA1140. The sequence continues at coordinate 10,544 of JALSOO010000037.1, forward strand.
AGGGGCATCAAAGAGTGCTATTAAAAACTTTGAACCAGTTGCTATAAAAACTCTATTTAAAAAAACAGTGTTTCAAAAAGAGACTCTACTAGAACATCGAAATTATAAAAAATATATACTCAAAAATCCACAAATAGATAGAGAGTTTATAGAGTTGAAACGATTATTATCAGAGTGGGCTACAGCAAAAGAGAGGGTCATTTTACACAATCTATTTCAAGTCTATGACTATTATAAAAATGCAACTATTGGAACAGCACGACAATTAGGAGTTTTGAGCTTTGATGATTTATCCTATTTTACTTATAGATTATTGCATGAGAGTATCAATAAAGATTTTCTCTATTTCAAGATAGATAGCCGTTTTAAACATATACTCCTTGATGAGTTTCAAGATACCTCTACACTACAATTCTTACTATTAAAACCATTGATAGATGAACTATTTGCAGGTATAGGACAGAGTGAGTTCAAGAGTTTTTTCTATGTTGGAGATACCAAACAGTCACTCTATCGCTTTAGAGGTGGGGTAGAGGAGCTATTTAACTCTGTAGCACTACATTATGGAGTAGAGATTTCAGAAATGGATACAAACTATCGAAGTAGCAAACATGTAGTAGAGCAGGTCAATAGATGGTTTAAGCCTAATATAGTAGATTTTCCTATAGCCAAGTGTCGCAAAGGAGCAGATGAGGGATATGTAGATGTTATAGAGAATGAAGAGTTGATAGATGAGGCTATCAGACAGATAAAGAGACGTTTAAATAAAAATATTCCATTAACAACTATAGCTCTACTTGTTTCAACTAATAAAGATGGAGCAACACTACAAGAGGCATGTTATCAACAGGGGATTTTAACCTCACTAAAAACCTCTAGTTCGCTAAAACATACTCCCAAAGTAGCTACTATTGTTAGTATGGTATCTTATCTATTTTATGGTTTAGAGCTTGATGCCAAAGCACTACTAGAACGTATTGGTAAAAATATTGATGAGATTGATATATCATGGTTTAACCCTTTTATAGAGCCTTTGACTTTAGTGCATAAGATTATCTCTTGGTTTGGATATTTTGAGAACGATTTAAATCTACTTAAACTTTTAGAGTTTTCAGCTACATTCTCTGATATTCCAACTTTTTTAGAAGAGTTTGAACTCTCCTCTATAGAAGTAGCAAGTTCTTCTAAAAATGGAGCAATGATTATGACAATTCATGGCTCAAAGGGGTTAGAGTTTGAACATGTCATTATTTTAGATAGATTAAAAGGTTCTGCTCCTGATAGGTCAACGCTACTTTTTGCTTATGATGAATCCCTCTATGTTAAACAGATATTTTACAAAATGGGTGGACGTGAGAATTTTGATGAGGTCTATAGAACTCTATTGGAGAAACAGAAGCGTTTAAACAATAAAGATAAGATGAATGTTCTCTATGTAGCCTTGACACGAGCTATAGATAGCATGACTATTATCCGAAAACCAAAAGGCTCTATATTTGACCCGTTGGGTATTACTCCTCTATCTATAGGTACTTTAGAATCAAAACCTATATCTTTAAAAAAAGTTGATATGACTCCAAAAGAGCAGATTACTATAACTCATTATGGAATGCAAGAGATAGCACGAGAAGAGGAGGTTTCTAATAAAGATTATGAAGTAGTCCTTTTTGGTTCAGCTCTACACTATACACTAGAGATGATAAATGATTTTTCTACATTTGCTCTATCTGATGCAATAAATGCTACCAAAAATCGTTATGGATTAGAGCTAAATGAGCATAAGATAACAGCAATTAAAAAGCGTGTTTTAGACCTTATTACCAATAAACGATTTAAAAAGTTATTGGAGGGTGCAGAGATAACCAAAGAGCAGTCATTAGCATTTGATGATAGACTCAAGCAGATAGATTTACTATTAACTTACTCTTCTCATTGCATTGTAATTGATTACAAAAGTTCAAAAAACTATCATCAAAAACATGTAACACAAGTACGTTATTATAAAAAGGCTATTGAGTCTATTTTAGAGAAAGAGACACGAGGGATTATTATCTATCTACTAGATAGTGGAGTGGAGTTTTTTGAGGTTTAATCATACAAAAAGTTATTATTAAACTTAAAAATAACTTAATTTAAATAAAATTTAAGTTTAAAATTGTATACTTCGCCCACAAAAGTTCATAGCAGTTGTTATGACACTTATTTTACTTAAGGAAATTACATGAAATTAACATCTGTAATGAAACCTCATGAAGTTCAAAGAGATTGGATTCTTATTGATGCAGAGGGAAAAACATTTGGTCGTATCTTGACAGACGTAGCAACTTTTTTAAGAGGTAAACATAAACCATCATTTACACCAAATGTTGATTGTGGGGATTATGTTGTTATCATTAATGCCGAAAAAGCTAAATTTACAGGTAGTAAATTGGCAACAAAAGAGTACTTTACTCACTCAGGTTACTTTGGTTCTACTAAAAGTAAAAAACTTGATGAGATGTTAGAAGATAATACTGAAAAACTTTACAGATTGGCTGTAAGAGGTATGCTTCCAAAAACAACTCTAGGTAGAGCAATGATTAAAAAATTAAAAGTATATGTAGGTGCAGAACACCCTCATACAGCACAAATTAACAAAGGAGCATAAGAATGGCAACTATCTATGCAACAGGAAAAAGAAAAGCAGCGATTGCTAAAGTTTGGTTGACTCCAGGTAACGGCGAAATGACAATTAATGGTAAAACATTAGACCAGTGGTTAGGTGGACATGAGACACTTAAGATGAAAGTTAGACTTCCATTAGAGGCTACTAAACAGTTAGAATCTGTTAATATCAAAGCATCAACTCTTGGTGGTGGTTATTCTGCTCAAGCTGACGCTGTAAAACATGGTATTACAAAAGCACTTGTAGCATATGAAGAGTCTTTTAGAACAATTCTAAAACCTATGGGTCTACTTACACGTGATTCAAGAGTTGTTGAGCGTAAAAAACCAGGTAAGAAAAAAGCGAGAAGAAGTCCACAGTTCTCAAAAAGATAGTTTTTACTATTTTTTACTTTTTGCAAGAGAGTCTCTCTCTTGTGGAAAGATTAATGTAAATGTTGAACCCTTTTTAACTTCTGACTCTAACTCTATTTTTATACCATTTTTTTTACATATACCTTTGACTATATCTAGTCCTATACCAAAACCACCCCCACTTTTATCATTGATACGTTTATATCGTTGAAAAATTGTTTTTTGGTTTTTATGCTCTATACCTATACCTTCATCTTTTATTTTAAATATATTCTCTTTTAGAGTAATCTCTATATTTTTATGTGGATAGGAGTATTTGATAGCATTGGTAATGAGATTATTAATAAGCTTTTTGATGCTATTTCTATCCATATATATATTTAATCTATCTAAATCAGTCTCTATAACAATATTTTTATTTTGAGCTATCTCTTTGAAATAGTTCGCTGACTCCTCGATAAGCTCTGATAAATCAAACTTCTCTTTGGACTCAATATCTAAATCATGAAAAGCAAGATAAGAGATAGAGTTGTAGACTTCTGAAATCATTTTTGAACTCATTAACATATGTTCTACAATCTCTTTGTCATACGATTTTTTTAGATAGTTTGCAGACATCATTAGTGCTGTTACAGGAGTATTTAGCTCATGTGCAGAGTCTTTGATAAAACGATTTAAAACATCAAAATTATCTTTGACAGGTTTAAGAAGTAATCTACTTAAAAGATACCCTACAAAAGCTACAAAAATAGAAGCAACCCAAAATATTGTCCATATAAGTGATTTTAATTTAACCATTTTATAAGATACTTTAGAATCCTCTATAATAACATATTTAATTCCCTGTTTGGGTTTAATAAAAGAGCTAACAAAAAAGGCAGAGGAGACATTACTATAGTTTTTCTGTTTAAAATCTATATTTTTTGTTGTTAAATTAGATACAATCGGCTGTTGATTTTTATCAAAAAGACCGATTCTCAACCGTTCAACATCATCAAAAAGAGAGTTTAACTCTTTATTATTCAATATATCCATCTTTATCTGCATTGCCATATTTTCCATGCTCACACCACAATATCTATCTATAGTAGCTATCTTCTCTTTGTAGTATAAAAAGCCAATTGTTCCAAGCATAAGAATAGATGAAGATATATAGATAAAAAGAAAAGAGATTAAAGCACGGCGTTCATTCTGATACAAGACGATACCCCATTCCTCTAATGGTCATAATAGCCTCTTTACCTATCACTGTGCGTAAATTTCTGATATATACACGTAATGTTGCATCAGATGGCATCTGTTCAAATGACCATAGATTTTGGACAAGTTCCTCTTTTGATATAGTCTGATTACGCTTTTTTACTAGATAGTTTAGAAACTCACTCTCTTTTTTTGCAATAGAGAAAATCTTATTTCCCTTGATAATCTGATTGTTTAGAGCATCAAATAGTGTATCTTTGGAGATACTGATAAGAGTATTTTGTTCGATATTAAAGGTACGGCTAATATTTTTGATACGCATATCAAGCTCATCAAGCTCAAAAGGTTTTTTGATGTAATCATTGCAACCATGTGTAAATGCTTTTTTGAGATGTATGGTATCTTGATAAGCAGTAATCATAATAATAGGAGTTGTATCGTTGTATGTGCGTAACTCTTTTATAAGTTCTAGTCCTGATATACCAGGAACATTAGAGTCAAAAATAAGTAAATCAAATTTTTCATTCTCTATTATCTCTAGGGCAGAGTTACCATCATAAACAGCAGTTGTTTTATAGCTTTTTTCTAAATGTTTTGTTAAAATTTTTGATAGAAGTGCATCATCTTCAAGTAGTAAAATTTTCATAGTAAATTATAATCATCTTCCGTTTAGAAGATGTTTATCTTATACTATTAGATTTAAATCTAAAAAAGGTTAAAATATACTATTTAGTTCAAAAACAAGGATTTTCATGAAAAACTTACTATTGCTCACACTTATAAACTTAAGTTTAATAACATCTATAGAGGCGAAAGAGGTATCAAAAAATGAGCCTATTCCAATAACAGTAACTCCACAAGAGAGTGCAAAGATTATAAATATATCAGGAAAGCAGAGAATGCTAACACAAAAGATGACCAAAGAGGCACTATTTGTAGCAATAGGGATAGATAAAGATAATAATATTAAAAATTTAAAAGAGACAATGAAGAATTTTGAGAATGGATTAGATATCTTACTATATGGAGACCAAAATTTAACTATCTCAAAAACAGATGACAAAGAGATAATAGAACAACTTACTAAAGTATCTGCTCTATGGACACTCTTTAAATTGGAATTAACAAAAGTACTAGAAAATAGAGCTGATGCAAAGAGTTTTGAAAATATTGCAAAAGATAATCTACTTTTACTAAAAAGTATGGATGATGCTGTTGATATGTTTACTATAAAGTCTAATTTTTATCAAAAAAACCATAAATTAGCAGACCAAATAAACCTTGCAGGTAGACAGAGAATGCTTACACAAAAAATGACAAAAGAGTTACTATTGGTAGCATATGATATTAGTCCAGAGAAAAATAGAAAAAATACACAAAAGAGTGGAGAACTATTTGAAGTAACATTGAAGAATTTAATAGATAATACATCTGATGAGAAGATTACCAAACAACTCTATAAAGTTGCAGAGATGTGGGCGAAATATAGAACAATTATTATAACGGTCAATACATCAGAAAATTCATTAAAGAGATTAGATAAACTTAATATGCCTCTACTTAAAGAGATGGATAGTGCTGTCAAGATGTATGAGAATTTAGCTAAAAAATAGTTTGGGACTTTCGTCCCAATTTTGATAGTTAAGAAGCGTTAGAATCTTCTGTAGTTACAGGAGTTGACTCTTCTTTAGGAGTTTCATCTTTTGTTGCTTCTGCTGGAGTAGCTTTGGGAGCTTCTTCTTTTTTTGCTTCTATAGGAGTAGCTTTAGGAGCTTCCTTTTTTGCTTCATCTAATTTCTCTTGAAGCT